>JAEOSV010000011.1 GCA_016840185.1 Candidatus Hermodarchaeota archaeon
AAGGTCTAATCCTTAGATTTTGTACCCTCAGGGTGGGTGAACTTGTGAAGAAACAGACTAAGGAACAGGTTAACCTGAAACCCTGAGGTCCCTCGAAGAACACGAAATGTTCAATTATTTCTTGAGTTTCAAAGGATGTCCACAGCACTCAAACGTGCAGGGGGCTTCGCAACCACAATCGCCTTCAGTTGTTTCGCATTCTGTGCATTCAGTAACCACTTTGAGCTCAATACCACATTCTTTACACGTGAAGATTTGACCTTTTTTCATATCATGACAATGAATTCCCATTTTTGAAATCACCAGAGTGAGTAGTATGAGACGTTCACTGGATGACACTACATAAATCTTTACGAGTTACGATGATACTCGCATAGTTGGAAAATTAGGAAATGTTTGTGGTGATGGTAAAATTAGATGACAGCGGCTTTCTCGACGGTGGTTAGCCATTGCCCTTTTTCATTAAAGAGCTTCGCACCCTTTCGAAGAAGACCTTGCACTGGTTTCTGAACGCCACACCGTCGACAGACTTCCATTACTCCCTCGATAGGTCCTTCAGGCTCATTGTTGAGTCTGGTATACATTGAAACAAAATCATGCCTGCCAAGCACACATCTTGCCATGGATTCACTCGCCTTTTAATGAGCCTTAACGGTCATGGTTTATCTGACCGTGGGGGGATTAGGAGGGGAACTTTCGGGACATTGGGAGGTTATCCCTTAACAATGTATATTCACAGAAGGGCTTCTTATCAGTATCCATTATGGTTATCATAGGTTCAATCTGATGCGTATAATTCATCGACCGCTTTGATGGCTGCTTCAATTTCCTTGGAAATTGCTTCGACAAGTAAAGGATTTTGTTCACCACTCTGCTCTGACTCATCTGTTTGTTCACCTTTCTGATCTGAATGGAGGTTTCCATCGCAGGCAAGAATGGAGCCAGCTTGGAGTCCCCGGGTTTGAGCAAAGACGAAGAGCAGGGAGGATTCCATTTCTACACATTGGACTCTCGCTTTAGTCCAGCGAGTGAGCATATCAGTCTCCCGTTGGTCGTAATAAATATCGGTTGACCAAACTATTCCAGCATGAATACGGTCAGAAGGAAAGATGCCCCAAATGGCAGTTAACAGGGCTGAATAAATCTCTGGTGTGGCAACGGCAGGATAAGGCATTGGCGCATAGTTTTGGCTGGTGAGTTCATCCCGGACAGCGCCTGTCGCTACCACTACATCACCAGTTTTCACTTTGGGGTTGATACCACCGCAGGAACCAATTCGGATGAAAACTTGTGCCCCAAGATTCGCGAGTTCTTCGGTAACTATGTGGGTAGAAGGTGTACCCATTCCCGAGGTCGCAACGGTCACTTCAACACCTTTCGGTGTGAAAGCCCGATATGAAACCAATCCGCGGTAGTTTCCGATTTCCTCGGCATCTTTCATTTTCGCAGCAATTTTGGGAACACGATCTGGATTTCCAGCGATAAACACAACTTTTCCGACGTCACCTTCACCTAATCGAATGTGGGGTTGTATTCGTTTCTTCAAGAACCCATCACCAGTCCTATGTTGGCGATTGAGTTCCTCATAACCTTTGCTCTCTAAAAATTTCTTCGTTATTATTGAACTTGAATAGCGACAACTTCACCAGTTGCGGTCTCAACTCCACCTGAGTGTAAAGAACACACTACCGTGACTTTTCTTCCTTTAATCTCTTTGACACGAGCACGAAGGGTAACGGGCTGATTCACAGGCGTGGGTTTGATGTACTTGACGGAGAGGGAACCAGTTATGTAGCTTTTAGCGGGCTCTGATCCGATATCACGTCCCTCGGCTTTGTAAGCAGCGGCATTCGCTGTATTTGTTGAATGGCAGTCAATGAGTGAAGCGATGATTCCCCCACAGAGCACGCCTGGAAATGCCAAATGGTACTGTTTCGGTTCCCAGTGGGCGATGGTCTCATTACCATCCCAATAGCTTTTGAGCTGTAGACCATGGTCGTTGTTTTTTCCACAGCCCCAGCAAACCGTTCCCCATTCGGGCCACTGATCTTGAATTGCCTTGCGTGACATGAAAGCTCACCATATATCGAGAACTGTACTCAGGCGTCTTAATTAAAAGGTTTCACGTAAAAAGCGTTTATCTCATGGGAAGTGGCGGGGGGCGGAGACAAGAAGAATCGCCAACAGCTGGGTGGCATGTGATCCCGCCAATGCGACCATCCTTCCAAACTTCTCAAGCGCCTCCGCCCTTAAGAGAAGCAGGCTGAGTTAGTGCATTGGAGTTTATGAGGATTATGATAACGGCATTCCCCAGGAGAACCATCCCGGAACCAATCGAAGCTACAATTTTCTAAGAAACGTTTGAATTTCACGGTTAAGCTCATTAGGTTGCTCAAACATCACCATGTGCCCAGCATGAGTAATAACTTTCAACTCAGCCTTGGGAATTTTGTCTGCAAGATATTGTGCCCATTTTACTGGAGTTAGCTGGTCTTCATCCCCTACCACAACTAAAGTTGGCACGCTAATTTCATGAATCCGAGCCCGTTCATCAAATGCGTTACATGCCACAAAATCTGTATGACCGATGATAGGTTCGCAGCGAAGGCACTCGGTGGTTGCTAACTCAATTAGTTTAGGACTAGCTTCCTTAGCAAATCCCAACTGGCTGACGACTAGTTCAACACCCTCTTCAAAATGATCTTGTATGCCCTCCAAGATTTCAGGATATACTCCAAGCTTTGCACCTGTTCCAATCAGAATGAGCCCCTTCAAAAGCTGTTGGTAGTCCAGTGCAAGTTGGATTGCAATGGCTCCTCCTAACGAATGACCCACTGGGACCACAGCCTCAAATCCTAGTTTCGTTACTAGTTGAGCAATTATGTTGGCTAACCGAGGAATAGAGATTTCGCCTTCTAATTGTTCTGAGTTGCCATGTCCAGGAAGGTCCACTAATAATAACTTAGTTTGAGAGCCTAAGACACGTTGTTGCGCCCATTGCCTGAGGTTACACAAGGACATATGTATCAGAAGTAGTGGAACTCCCTCACCTTCAAGTTCATAGTAAATTTTCGTTCCATCGATTGGGATTGTTGGCATTATGGTCGGGTTGATTAGTTGGAGATTGTATTTAAATTCATCAGTTGTAATAATTATATGTTTGATAAAATGGAAATATATATAAATGGTTTGGTGGAATTTATTGTATGGCAACGCGACATGCAGGAAACAGGATTAGGCTCAACCGACTCGTTTCTTGGACTCTGCTAATCGTCGCCATTGGCACCATTATCACTGGATATATGACGGCAAGAGATATTTTACCCCACATCATCATTGCCCCCTACCACCTTGTGTTGGAAATTGTCTTCGTTGCCCTCTTCATCGTACACTTGATCTTATCGCTACTCACCAAGTTCTATTGGAAGAACATCGTTCATAAGATTCGAGATGGTTCAGCGACCTCCCTTAACTGGCTGAAGCTAGTTCAACGACTCACAGGTTACGTTATCGTGGGATTAACCTTTCTGGTGATTCTCTCGGGTCTCGATTGGTATGCCCTTGGACTGGGCCCTAACCTGCCCTTTGCTCAGCACCTGAATTATGACCTTTATCTCATCATCCTGCTCATTATTCACGTTGTCATCGGAGCGAAGTTCGCCCTCTCCCGAAGGCACATCCGTGGACCCTGGACCACGGGACTCCTCATAGTGATTCTCATCGTCGCGTCCTTAGCCATCATCAATATCGATCAGATTGGGTTACAAAGTGCAATACCACCAGATGGTGGAGATGAGCCAGTACGAGCTGTTCGCGTCACTTTAGATAATGAAATCTACACCTTTGATCCAAACCGTATCCAAACGGTACGCCCGGACATTTTCCAACCTGGACACTTCTCCATTTTTGACATTCTCGTTGATTTGCATAACTCTGGTCAAATCTCATTAGCATACCACTTTGCACCGGATATGAATACCCACGTCATTGATTCTATCGATGGTCATCCCAATTGGTGGTACCACGTCTACTATGACGGAGGTTGGCCCGAATACAACATCTTCCGTATGGATCACTATCCTTGGAAAGAACAATCCGTGGTCATATTTGTCAAAGAGGCGGAAGACCAACTCAACGCCCACTATGATATCTTCCGTTCTGAAACCACGCGAAGAGCCGAAATGGGAACAGAACTCATCATACCAGAAGTCCAAATTTCGGGACACAACTCTGAACTCATTTTCAATAACGTGCACGTAGTTGCACATAATCTCCGGAATGACACCTTCCAAAATGGCGTCATCACAGCCATCGATGTAATCATGTCCCTTGGAGACCAAGGACAACTCACCTATGAACTCCAATACTATTCTAGCATCGGTCAATATGCCGGTATCGTCCAAAGCTACTGGGTTGAAGGTATCAATGAAGATATTGCGTATGGCGGATGTGGATTCGTCTACGAAGAAGGCTCGTTACGTGGGCGCATTCTTGGAGGTAACCACATTCACATCCCTTCTGATTGGCGAGTACTAAACGCCCCGCAATACGTTCTCTGGTTTTGGATTTGCCTCTAACATTACACGCATGTTAGCCACCAGCACCCTCATACTTTCGGCGTCCTCGATTCCAGACGAGTCGCGCTAATAGCCAGAGAATTACTAGCCAAATGATACTGAGGAGTGCGATGGTGAGCAGTTGTTCAGGAAGATAATACCCTTGTAAGATGATTGCTGGAATGTAGTAGCAGTATTGAAAGGGTAGAAGACTAAACACGACTTGGAATGTTGGAGGGAAGAAGCTAAGGGGAATCAGTCCACCCCCAGCAATTATCATGAGGAGGCTGAGCAGGTTGCGGAGCCACCATTGTCGGCTAATCCAGAAGGTTCCTAATGACATGGTGAAGACTAAGAGGAAGGCAACAAGGTATGCAATAATGAAGAACGGAATGAAGAGCAGTGTATTGATCAGAGCTGGCATGGGGAGCGGGATAAAGAGCATGGTAACCAGGTAGGTTATCCCACCGAAGACCATGTAGAGGATGGAGCGGGGGAGTTCACTGAAGAAGCGGAAGCCCGAATAGTCGATGGGTTTGGAGAGATATGACACCAAGGGACCACGGTCAATATCCTTTTCAATTTGGACACTCAACCGCCAGCGTGGAAGAGCTCGGGATATGATAAGGGCGATGAAGAGATAGCTGATGAGTTGATGGTAGGTAAACCCACCAATGACAAAGTTCCCAGAGAGTAGCCACGCTTGCAGATAGACTATCCAGTATACCAGAGCGAGGGCAATAATCTGAGCGGGAAAGAATGCAAAGTGCGTTAGAAAGTCAGTAGCATATTGACGTGTGTTCCGGAAGGAGATGCGAGCAACCGCGAGATAACTATCAAAGCGTGATCGATTTGCCATCATATTAGCCTCCTACCGGTTGGTAACGTTTCAGGCCACGGCTCCACGTGATACGGAGCACGATGAGCCAAAGAAGCACAAGTATTGCAGCGATTCCAATGTAGATTAACGCAGGTGCAAATGGGATTAGATGTAACATTATCATTGTTGGGACCGTGGAAATGAACATGACGGGAAAGATGAACAGAAGGAAATATTGCACCCCAACGGGCATTACGTCGATGGGCATACGGGAGAAATTGTATTCAAGGGCATCAGAGACTTCGAGTAATCCTTCATTGCGTCCAATCCAGAAGGCGAGACAACTTAAACACGCCCAGAGTAGGTATAGTGCTGCTTGTCCAAGCAAAAGGGCAAGAAGTCCTAAGCCGATACTAAATGGTGTTATTACTAGCCCAAAGGTAACGACGGATAACCCGAGCATGGCTCCTCCAACGAGGAGTTGAACCAGCCCACCTGCCCAGAAAGATGTCGTTAGAATTTGAAAGAGAGATCCCGCTGGTCGGATTTGGAATGTTTCGATGCCAATTTCTGTGATATACCAGTGGATTTCCCAAATACCCATCCAAAAGAAGGCTCCAAAGCCCCACGCGATTTCGGTCATACCAATAAGGAAGGTGAGTTCACCTCTGCCCCAAACAGCCCACCCGAATCCAGTGAGAACTGGAATCTGGTATGTGATGACGCCCCAGAAGAGAACATACATAGCGAGATTTACTGCGGTACTAAAGAAGGCTCCAAAGATCTGAATCTTGTTTTCAGAGATTCGAAGGAAGGAGAGGCGGATATAATCCGGCAGGAGACGGAAGTGACGCAGTATATCTCTTGATGCCATCTATGTTGCCTCCGTTTTCTGGTTGAGGGGACGTTCTTCGTCACCGAAGATTTCACGGATGATATCTTCGAGGTTGGGTTCGGTGACTTCGATATCGCCAACGGAAAGAAGTGTCATTGCATTTTGGAGCAAGTCACCCACGGGGAGTTGGTCTTGGTCTACACGAAGTTCAATTTGTCCATTATTAACTTCAAAAGTGAGAACGCCTGGGAGATCTCGGAGTTGGCGTTTCCATCCTCTGACCTTGGCTTTTTTGTAGAGGATTCGGACTTTGCGTTCGTTGCTCCATTGACGTTTGAGCTGGGTTTTGGGTCCGTCGAACCTAATGTTGCCTCGACTGATAAGTATGATGCGGTCCGAGAGTTCCTCAACGTCTCGCATACTATGGCTACAGAGAAGAACGGTGACGTTCTCTTCTCGGTTGACCCGCCGAATGAAGTCACGGATCCGCTTTTTAGCCACAACATCGAGGCCCACTGTGGGTTCGTCGAGGAAGATCACCGCCGGTTGATGGAGCAACGCAGCGATGATTTCGCACCGCATCCGCTCGCCTAATGAAAGGCGTCGAGGAGCATTATGGAGATGTCGCTCAATATCCAGAATCTCGGTGAACTCCTTGAGACGTTCATCGAAGACTGGCTTCGGGACATTGTACATCTTCTGATAGAGCTTCAGGCTCTCCAGCACCGGGACATGGGTCCAGAGGAGCGTCCGCTGCCCAAAGACCACTCCGTACCGCATGGCACAGGCGATGCGGTTGTGGTAGGGGTCCATGCCGAAGAGGCGGACTTGTCCAGATGTGGGGTGTAGGATCCCGCTGAGCAACTTCACCGTGGTGGATTTGCCCGCCCCATTTGGTCCAAGGAGGGCGACGCATTCACCAGGGTGAATGTCAAAACTGACATTATCGAGTGCGCGGATGGTCTGCTTCTCCCGTTTTAGGAAACCGGCGAATCGTCGCGCAGCCCCTTTACGGGGTCGATGCAGGGGTTTCGTGTACACCCGTACGACATTGTTGATCTCTGCTATTGGTTCTTGATTTCGGGGCATTGCTATGCCTCCTTTGATTTGAGTCGGTTCTATCCCTAATAGTATAAAAATATATCTATAAGTAAAAATAATAAATTAACCTTAATAGGACTCACCTTGTCGCATTTGAATCCTGCGAATCTTCCCATCTCAGACATTCTAAGATCCTTCCTAACTCGAAACTAGCAAAAGATTCGCCAATCTCACAATCCACATGGCGAAAAGGGCTATTTATCTTCTCTAAAGAACTCCACCAGACGAGCCTCACAGCGGAGTAGTTTTGCTAGATTAAATATTTTTCTCCCTAGCCTACGCCATGGATCGAAAGACAATGAGCAAAAAATGGTGGTAGCGGGCCTTCAAGGACTATTCAATAAAGGAGTCCTGGACGGTTGATTCTAGCTGCTGCAAAGTTGTACTTTCTTCCCAGCAACCAGCGTTAGGTGACAATGAAGCGTATTAAAGACCCGTTACCGATTGAGCCGCTTGGACTCTGTTTCATTATTGAGCGCACCCATAGTACAGTTCACCTGTCAGTGTCGTGAAACCACGAGCATCACAGCTCGACGAACTCCGGGTTTAGCAACCGGAGCAGGGTTGCGTGCACCTGAAACAAAGCGTTCAGCCGCGCCCATTTTTGCTAGTTTTCGTGCGTTTCGTTTTGGGGCCATTTCCTGGATCCCTCCAATTGTGTGTCAACCCGAAACCCCTCCAGGGTTCGTGCTGCGGGTGATGGAGGCTTAGAATAAGTATAAAAGTATTTCTATATAAATAGTAATAAAATTAATCTAATGTGGACTACCTTCATCGCTCTGAACGCCGCGATCATTCCCTTCTCTTCTAACCTTTTGTCTATCATTTAACCAATCCAGTCAAAGGTGATGGAAAATAGGTTCGCCAATCTCACAGTAGACTAAGCGAACGCGCCTGTGTATTCCAATAAATAAACTTCATGAATACACCTCGACTCGGAGTTGAGAAACCTAGATTAAAAATGTTACTGGCTCCCCCTCATTTTCGACGCTGACAAACACCGATGGCAAGATTCGTGTGAACCACGAAGCCCAACCGCTCATAGATCCGAATCGCGTTGTGATTATTCGCGTCTACCATCAACGTCACGTACCGATAGGTTTGAAACAAATCCTGAATTACGGCACATAAGACACTGGTCCCATAGCCTTGGTTCTGATAGGCAGGAAGGGTAACCAAATTGCCAATGACCGATGCCCCTGGGCTCGCACGATACACACCAATCGTCCCACAGATAGAAACTAGCCTATTGTCAACCCGAATTCCGTAAAACGGTCCAAAATCGAGTTGCGCTGGATTCCAAGCACCCGCAGCCGTGGTTCGATAAAACGAATCTACCTCTTCCAAATCAGCTGAGGTTAGACGGACGAAATTATGCAATCGGGGCATCTGACATCGAGACTCTTCAAGACTCATCAGGAGAAACTCCCCCTGGGAGAGGAACTCATAATGCTTTTCGACAATGGGTCGGTGACTCTGAGGGATAATGGCAAAAATAGTAGGATGCGATAGGCTCGCGACAAGCTGATTTACAGCCTCCTTGGTCCCTCTAGTGAAGAAACTGTACATCCCTCGACCTCCAGTGTAGACAATGATACACCCGACCAGTTCGTGTTGTGCACGGGCGATAAACCACTCGCTCATATCCCAAGCCATTGTGAGATCATATAATGGTAGGCCGTTTAGCGGGATATCCAATCGAAGATAGTCCTCGACTTCTTTAGTGGGTTCTAAGAGAGGGTGAATTTCAATAGGCATTACAGTTCTCACTCGAGAATCTACACGAACGTACTTGACTAGTGGTCTTGAATTTGATGTTGGCTAGTCGAGGTTGAACTCACCATTCTTTTCTAAGACAACTACGCGGGTGTTCGAGTTCGCTTCAACCTTGTTTTTGAATTCTGAGACATCTTTGTCCCACGTATGCATAGGGATTGCCACTTTTGGATTGATAGCCAGTGCTGCGTCTGCACCATCGTCATTCTCCATGGTATAGGTTCCACCAACAGGGAGAAGAGCAACATCGATGGGGCCAAGTTCTTTCATCTCCGAGATAAAATCTGTGTCCCCCGCATGGTAGATGGCTTTCCCTTCAACGGTGATGATATATCCGACACCTAATCCCTTAGGATGAAATGGTTTTCCAGGAGAACGAAACCGCGTTTCATTATAAGCTTCGACTGCACGAATTTGGATACCATCGATTTCTTTTTCTTCGCCTGCTTTGAGGGAATGAACCGTGCCACCGATTTTCTCCTTGCAGTCAGCAGGTGCAATGACCACCGAGTCGTCTCGACGTACACTCTTGATCTTTGCAGGGTCACAGTGATCAAAATGCGAATGGGTGGAGAGAATGATGTCACCGGGTTCTTTAGGATCGGCTCCCTGTTCCAGGTCGATGTAGACGATTTTTTTATCTGCTTTGATTTGAAAGCTAGCATGAGCTAGCCATTTGATAGTAACGGTCAAATGAACCACACACAATGTAGGAAGACGCGGAGCTATTAAAATCCTGAGTAATTTCATCGAATTCTTTGCGAATCCTTACCCTC
>JAEOSV010000093.1 GCA_016840185.1 Candidatus Hermodarchaeota archaeon
CCTGCTAGGGCGCCAGTATGAGAACTAGCCGCACGTTGTCCTTGGGTGGTACGACCTACCTTCATGAGCAGAATCGGTTTTTTTGACGTGATTTCTTTTGCGACTTGGAGGAAGCGTGGACCATCGTTAAAGCCTTCAATGTAGAGCAGGATGACCTGGGTTTCGGGGTCATTCTCAAGAAGCCGGATGTAATCAGTGCAGGTGAGAACGGCTTCATTTCCAGTACTGATGACGGTACTAAGTCCAAGACCCCAGCGTTCGATGGAGAGGAAGTTTTGAGCTGCGAAGGCGCCGCTTTGGGAGACGAAGGCGACGGGTCCTTGGCGTGGGAAGTAGGGCATTGAGGTGAGGTTGAGTTTGAGAGCCGGTCGGCTGATGCCCACACAGTTGGGTCCGACGAGGTTGAACTTGTGACGTTTGGCAATAGTTTTGATTTCTTCTTCGGCGGCTTGCCCGTCTGGCCCCACTTCTCGGTATCCCGCAGTGACGAGGATAATGTTGTGGATGTTGGCTTGAGCACATTGGTCAAGGATTTCGGGGACTGCAACTTTTGGAACGATGATGGAGGCGACGTCTGGGGTGGGGCAGTCGAGAATGCTGGGGTAGGCTTTGTAGCCATGGATGGTGTCGGCTTTGGGATTGATGGGGTAGACGTCGCCTTCGTAGCCGCCGGAGCGGACGTTGAAGGTGATGAGGGAGCCCATTTTGGTGATATTGGTGGAGGCGCCGACGATGGCAATGGATTTGGGATTAAGTAATCGTTCCATGACCGTAACTCCGAGACCGTATGAAGGATTGGTAGGGCTATTCCCATAAGCCTTCTGCCTGTAACCGAAAATCGCAAACAATTAAAACCACTTGGTAGAGTAGCTGCTACCACAGACCTCTACTCAAAGGAGGGTTGCCCATGACTACTGAAAAAGTTGAGATTGTTAAAGGCGTGTACTGGGTGGGTGCCATTGACTGGATGCTCCGTGATTTTCATGGCCTTTGGACACCCAAAGGTGGCACCTATAATGCTTACCTGATTGTTGATGAAAAAGTCACCCTCATTGATACGGTTGCTCCGAACTTCACCGATGAGCTGTTAGACCGTATCCGTACGATTATTGATCCTTCGAAAATTGACTACATTATCTGTCAGCACGTTGAACCTGACCATTCCACCTCGTATACAGCTATGCTTGAAGCCTCACCAAACGCCAAAATCATCACCTCAGAGAAAGGGGCGGAATTCATGAAGCTGAGCTATCCAGGAGTCGAATTCCCCATTGAAATCGTGGAAGATGGTGGAACTCTTTCTCTTGGTAAGCGATCTTTGACCTTTGTGAAGATTCCGATGGTGCACTGGCCAGAAACCATGATCAGCTATATGCCCGAAGAACAACTCGTCTTTAGTAATGATGCCTTCGGCATGCAGATAGCTTCGCCCTATCGGTTCGCTGACCAAATTGAGGATTGGTATGAACCACTTCGAGCCTATTATAGTTATATTGTCCGATTCAACGCAAAAGCCGTGCTGAACGCCTTCAAGAAAATTGAAGGAGTTCCCCTCAAGATTATTTGTCCTTCACATGGTCCCATCTGGCGAAAGAACCTTGAACAAATCATTGAAATTTACCAACGCTGGTCCAGCAACCCTGAACAAGAACGAGCGGTGGTCGTGTATTCAACGATTTGGAAAAGTACTCGCAAAATGGCACACGCCATTCGTGAAGGCATTGCCAGTGTGGGAGTTCATGCGGAAATTTTTGATTTGGAGCAAGAACAACATAGTCGTGTCCAAGGGGCCGCCATGGAAGCCAAAGCAGTTGTAGTGGGTGCAATGACCTACAACATTGACCCCTACTATCCAACCGCGGCCTTCATGCCCTACCTAAAGCATCTACGACCCACCAACAAAATCGGTGCAGCCTTCGGATCCTATGGTTGGGGTGGAGGCGCAACTCGCATTTTGACCCAGCAGCTAAGAGATTTCAAGATTGGTGAAGTCTTGGACCCCTTAGATGTCCGGTTCCGTCCTAGCGAGGAAGATTTAAAGCGGTGCTTTGAGTATGGACAGAAAATTGGACAGAAAGTCAAAGCTGCTTTCAAATAGCATCAATGGTTTGAACCGTTTTCATTGTTAGACCCTTTCATCCGAATGTGCTGGAGGATTCGTTACAAAACCTCACAAATATAGGCTCATAGAGTATTGCCGAAGCCGTGGACCTGCGAAGCGTAAGATTGAAAAGC
>JAEOSV010000094.1 GCA_016840185.1 Candidatus Hermodarchaeota archaeon
ATCAAGAAAATGTGGCATGGTACCTTCACCCCACTGTATGATTCACAGATGCCAAATTTGCACCTTTAAAGCTAACCCACGCGATAAGATAAGTAACCAGACAACCTTTCAGCTTTAGAAAAAACGAGAATCAGTTTGAGACTGCCAAAGCTTTAATGGTAACAAACCACCATTGCGAGTAATTATCAAAATCATGTGGTGGAACACTGATGCAGCTTGACCCAATTCGCAGTATTCTTGCACCATTCCTGTTTGGTTTCATTCTTGCACTCATCTTCATGTTCATTGCGCTCTATTTTGCAACCCGAATAGTTACTAACCGCGTTATCACACCACGTGAAGCCTTTATTGGTGCCATAATCACTGTGATTGTCTACGAGATTGTGAAACTTATCCTGTTTTTCATCTATCCCATGTTAGGCGACTGGATTGCTCTTGCCCTTGCTGCTGTTGTTCTTCTTGTGTTACTGCTGAAGTATTATGATCTCGGATTTTTCAGCACAATTGCCCTCGTCATGTTGTCCTTGGCAATTATCTTTACCATTTCTACGTTCCGAACAGCAATTTTCTTCATCCTTTTATCCATCCCCTAGTACGCGTATTTTCTAGGAATTAAGGCGCTCAGCCGATAGATTGCTTGACCTGAAGAGATGCCAAGAGGGATAAAGCGGAATACTGACCGATATTTCCCTGACAACTAAACTATAAATGGCAGAAGCTGGTATCACAATACAACCACTAACATGGTGATTCAGTACAATGCAATTAGCAGAATTAATTTTTGCCATTATCAGTTTCCTCATCATTTGGCTCTTGGGATCACTTATCCTGTGGTTAGCAGGAAAAGTGGTATCTGGTTACAATGCGAAATTCACCGACGCCCTCCTGATCTCTCTCCTTGGTGCCATCATTAACTACGGAGTAGGTTGGGTTTTTGGATTCTTTGGATTCACTGACTTCATCTTTGGGTTTGTCGTCCCTCTGATCATCGTTCTTGTTGTCTACATCGTTCTTATCATGCACTTCTTTGATACAGGGTTTCTCGGTGCCTTGGCGGTTGGAATTCTTTATTTCATCTTCATAATCATAATAGGAATCGTTCTAGCCGTCATTGGAATCGTACTTCTCTTCATACTGTTGGCGATATTCCCATAATAGCCAAGAAGGGTAGTCTAGTACCTAGTCTCCCTTCACTCTCTTCTTTTTATTACCAACCGAATTGTTGATACTTAGGGAGATTTCGTGCAATGAATCCAAAATATCGGTGTGTAAATGAAAGCGGGGCGAATCCAGTCGATGCCTCTTCCTTTCAGCAATTTTTCTTCTGATTCGATTTCTGTTTTTATTGTCTGAGCGTCGAACCTCCAGGAAAGAACACCAAACTGAATGTTCCGAAAATTACCCGTAGCCAGTTCTCCAGGTAGATGGCTTCCTGTACAAGGATCTGCACCAAGCCGTGTGAGGGCAGTGACAATTGGAAATGGTGGTTTAGGTTTTACTCGAGAAGCTTCTTGAATCACTTCAACTCGTCCTGTATAATCGGGTTCAACGCAAGCAAGAGCACCTTGGGGAAGGAGCGCTTCGTAGATTTCTTCTAGTGCCTGTTTTCTGTTGGAAATCCACATCAACGTAAAATGGCTGAGGGCAAACGCTGCTACCGAATTTCGGAAAGGAAGGCTCGTTGCATCAGCAAAGACGAAATGTATTGCGTGATTATTTTGGTTGTTCTTCACTGCCTGTGTAAGGAGGACCTGATCGATATCAAATCCTATGACAGTACTATGGTGAATCTTATCTGCAATTTCAGGTGTGATTGCTCCAGCCCCGCATCCAATATCAAAACAAACGGGGGCATTACTCCAAGTTGTATGGTGATAAAGGAAGTTACGTGTAGGTGCGGTTCGTTGGGCTTGATCCGAAAGAAAATGGGATGTGTAGGGTTGCACGAGTTTGTGCCTCCTGACATTCGTCAGGGGTCAGTCCAAGGAATTGGGTCTAGCCACCAACTTTATGGTGACAACACACTTCCTTGTACTCTGTGAAGAGGGGACAGCCTCCACCACAGGCTTTGAGGAGTTCACAGTTCAGACATTTTTCGGCAAGTTTCTTGTGTCCTCGGAGGGCTTGGGCCGTTGGGTGATTCCAAATAGTTTCCCATGAGTCGGAGATGATGTTTCCAAGGGGTTCAAAGTAACTTTGACAGGGGAGGACTGCGCCGTTGGGCTCGATGGCAAGGCTGGAATATGCAGCACTACACCGACGTGGACCGAGTCCATATTCGGTTGGGTCGAAATGGCAATACATCGTTGGACTATACCAAATCATGCGAATGTCATGTTCGGCTGCTTCAGCGAGAATGTCAGTAATGATTTCGTCTAGGTCTTCTTCAGGAATGGCTTGTTCGTCAGCAACTGCTTTTCCACTTCCGGAGTAGATTAGTCCATTCATGGCAAACTGTTCCTGTCCCTGTTTGGCGAGGAATGCAACGGTTTCGGTAATGGTGGGGCGGTTTAGCTGTGTTAAGGTAGTATTCGTAAGTGTATAGATATCCGTGGCAATGAACCGCTTTAAGCCAGCTAAGGTTTCATTCCAAGCGCCCTTGATTCCCACCATTTGGTCATGAATTTCAGGGAGATGGGATTCAAAGGTAATTTGAACATAATCCAATCCTGCATTAACCAAATCATTAACCAATGTCTTGGTGAGCCGGCGCCCATTCGTCACCAAACCCGCAATGATCCCAATATCTTCGGCATATTGAACCAGTTCGACCAAGTCGTCACGGAGGGTTGGTTCGCCACCTGTAAAAGTCACGTGAGGGATTGCTTGTTCAAGGAGCGTATCTAAGATTTTCTTCCATTTTGGAGTCTCGATTTCATGTGTGGCATCCCAGCTTCGCCGTTCTTGGGGAACATAGCAGTGGGGACAGGTGTTGTTACAACGGTATGTGAGAGCTAAATCCACACGATATGGGGCAGGTGGATCATGTGAGAATGGTTCAACTTCACCGAAATCAAATGTCTCTATCGGCGATACATCGGGTTGGGCAATGAATGAGAGGATCTTGTCTTTCAATTCGGTGTAATGAGCACGAATTGCGTCGGGTTTTGCCCCGCGATATTTTTTCTGAATTATTTTTATGATTTCATCTTCGGTTTTTCCTTCAACCGCGGCGATGGCGTAATCATAACCACTTTCGTTTAGAAAGAGGAGCCGAGAGGCATCAATAACAATGGTTCCACCTTTAGGGTCCTTACGGAGGTGGAATCTGTGACCATCTAATTCGCCTTTCCCGAAGAGAATTTTACTGGTTTCAGTTTCCATCAATATCGCTCCTTACATGTGTTGTGTGTTCTTCGTCAGACCATCAACAAAAGTCTATCGAACAGAAAACACTGGTCTCCCAATTGAATGGTAAATAGGTTTAACCGTTGAGTCGGAAGGCTTTTCGGTGAATTATACAAAATAGGTTATGACGGAAGTCGTTGATCAATATGTCAAGGATTGAAGAAATGGAGCAATTGGCCCGTATTTCGAATTTGGGACCGATCGCTCGACGTTATTTTGCTATGAATGCGTTTGATGGAACCCTTACAATGATGGGAATCATTCTTGCATCCCATTTTGCCATGCATTTTGATGCAAGGGCCATTGTGAGTGCAGGTATTGGTGCGTGCCTAGCTATGATGTTTTCGGGTCTTGCGGGTACGTATCTTGCTGAGAAGGCTGAACGTGAACGTGAGCTCCGGGAAATGGAACATGCTATGCTTCGAAAACTAGATAAAACACTCTACAAGCGAGCATCACGGTTTGCCATTATCATTTCTTCCGTGGTAGATGGATTCGCGCCCTTCATGGCGGGACTTCTTCTCTTAGCCCCATTTTTCCTCGTAATCCTCAATCCCACACTATGGTACCCTGCAGTGATATCATCTGTGGTAATCGGATTTATCCTCCTTTTCTTATTAGGTGTCTTTCTGGGCCGAGTTTCCGAACAGAATCAATGGCTCTATGGCTTGCAAACTCTAGCAGCAGGTTTGGGAACTGCCGCAGCGATTATACTCCTTGAAATCTTCTTAAGCATCTAAAGAGGAGCTTAGAGAGACGGGAAGCGATAAAGCACTATTCTCTCTGAGAAATCCATGTAGTTGCTGAATACTGTCTGTTGCCTCTTGGAAGTCTTGTAACGTGTGGCTATCTGAGCCAACATAAAATTGAGCTCCGGTTTTCACTAATTGCTCAAGAAGGTGGAGAGATGGATGCATTTGTCCCCAAGGATGATTTAGTCCACGCAGGTTGACTTCTATAATGAGGTTGGTTTTCTGGCAAAGATGACCAAGTTCCAGTGTACGTTGTCGTGAGAATGATCGGAGGTCTTCAGTATTCGAATACAACGGCACAAAACGCATTACCGCATCGATATGGGCGATTCCATTGAATAACTTGGATTCAATTGCTGCTTCAACTTCGTCGAAGTAGCGTGCCACGATTTCTGGGAGCCCAATGCGCCTTATGAGCATGTCGAGTTCCTCCTTCGTTGTAACGGCTAGCCCGTCGATGGTGTGAACAGTTCCGATTAAATAGTCGAAATCTTTTCGATAGCTATCACAGAATTCAGCGACGGATGCTGATTGGTTCGAGTAGAAATCCACTTCTAGACCCAAGAAGGTTTGCGGATATTGACTGTGGACATGATCAAATGATTCTAAAAGCTGAGGAAGGTTATCGTAATTCAGATAGTCTGGACGGTTCAAAAACGCCAGTTCAAAATGATCTAAGAATCCAATGTGAATTGATAGCTGGTCGGCTAATTGAGCATAGTCTTCGAGAGGCGTAGAAGAATCAGGACTGAATTCAGTGTGAATGTGAAAATCATAGAGAGAAGTTTTCGTGGACATGGATGGCCACTTGTGGATAGTGTGTTGGGAGGTAAGTTCGGTCAATCTTTGATATAGTATTCGTAGCCTTTGCGTTCATAGGTGTGAGTTTGACTATTGAAAGTTAACCCCCGATTCTTTACAATCCGTATCTGGCGTACGGGTTTTTCTCCTTTGGAAGCTGGTAAGGCTGTAAACCGGATTATGCTATCACTTAATCGTTCAATACTTTCAGCAAATTGGGGGCTGTGCATCTCTGGGTAGAAAGATGCGATGACAGTAAGTCGTCGATGTTGGATTAAAGGGACAAGGGCTAACCAAAATTGCCATGCCGCCCGATCTGATTCCATGGAATGAAGTAGAACACTGAGAGAATCAACGTACATTCGGGCAACGTCAAAGCGTTTTACAGTTAATCGGAACTCCTCGTAGAATTTTGCTGTATAACGAATATTTGAGCAACGGATTACTCCATCTTTAGGAGGAGTGGTTGGTTCACCAAATGCAAGTGAGGACAGCCCATCCATGAGGACTAATTGGTCCTCCTTGGCTTCAGCGGTTAGTGTCTCTACAGGGGGAAGATGATCGTATTCATCAACCGTGTGTTCAGAAAGGAGAATGATGGCGCCTTCATTATGTTGGAGGCCATTCCGGAGGAATGATACACCAAGGAGCCCCGAAACCCCTCGCGATTCGCCCTTGAGTTCCTCAATGAGACACGTGCCCCCCCGTCGAAGTCCGCCACCGAGAAGATTATTGATTGCATCCCATTCGCATTTAATCAATTCTTCGTTTTCTGTCATTGTAATGTTACTCCTCCTCATTTTCGTCCTTCTATCAACAGTTAATAGGTTTTGGGCCTTTCGAGTCATTGTTAGGGTTAGTTGTAGACCAGTTTTATGAAATTGTGAATTTGTTGTCTTGGAGTTCGTATGTGTGTTTTCGGTCATCAAAAGTTAATCCACGGTTCTTGATGACTTGCAATACGCGGGTTGGTGTTCCGTTTGACTTGGACTCGCCTGTGAATTGGATCTGAGTATCACAAATGCGTTCGACACTTTCTACAAACGCAGAGGAATGCATTTCAGGATAAAGGGATGCCACAACAGTTAGTTGACGGTGGCGAATTAGGGGTAGAAGGCTGAGCCAGAAGCGCCAAGCCACCTTATCGGACTCCATCGCATGTAAGAGAACACTTAACGAATCAATGAACATGAGCGGATGTTCGAACCGACTAACAGTTGTTCGCCATTCTTCGTAGAATTTTGCTGCGTACCGAACATTGGAACAACGAATTACTCCATCCTCGGTATCTGTTGGAGCCCGAACGGGCTCACCGTATGTCATCGAGGAGAGAGCATCCATAAAGACAAATTGTTCAGGTTTTGCTTTGGATATGATTTGATGGCTTCCGGGAAGGTTCTGAAACTCCTTGATTGTGTGTTCAGATAAGAGGAGAATTCCACCTTCTCCACGCTCAATTCCTGCTGAAAGAAAATCCATTCCAATGATACCAGTAAGACCCCGGGATTCACCATGCAACACTTCAAGTAAGCAGGTTGTACCCCGTCGTATCCCCCCACCTAGCAATGTATCAATGGCGGTGATTCCAATGGAAATGACATTCTCTTGATTGGACATAATTCGTTGTCCACCAGTAGTTTTTGCCCAAGCAAATATTGGCTCCCTTGTTAATAACGATTTTTCCCTTCTCATGAACTACTGGGATTGTAATATAATTGGGAGTTTCGTGACGATTGATTTAGTAGACTGATTTTCCGATGTCATCTATGAAATTCGCACGATGCTCCAAGAGAAGCTGTGGATCATCGACAAAAATTGTAAATGCAAAAGTAAAGCCTACATGGTCAATGGAAATTATGGCCCAAACTGGTTCGAATCCGAACGTTGCTTTCCAGCGTTTGCATACTGCGCCAAAGGTTTTTTCATATTTCTCAAGTGACTCTTTTACAGGAAACTTCAAATCGAGGGTGTATTGGATGAGGGCAGAGGTGTCCATTACCTTACCAATCACCTTTACGATGCGTTGGGGGAGTGATCCTTTCTCAACACTCTCCTCTTCTGTTTCAACTTCGGTTTTTTGCTTCTGTTTACTTTTTTGTTCAAAGCGGAAATTGGTGACTGCGGAATTCATCACGTTATTGTTTGGAATGAGTGTAATTGACCCATCAATTTGGCGTAATTTGGTGTAATTCAGACTCATTTCAAGGATTATGCCTTCATTCGATCCAATGCGTACATAATCTCCCACATCAAAGGGATCGGAGAACAGCACATACAGTCCTGCAATGAAGTTTCGCATAGCTAAACTAATGGCCAGCCCCACGGCTAGTCCAATGATTACCGAAGCGCTGCCAACAAGAGTGACTGTGTATGCCCATAAGGGGGGGACAAAATAGGCCAGAGTAACTATTCCAAACCAGATGAAGAGCAGTCGAATTGCCATTACCAATCCATTGATAGCATCTGATGAGACTCCACCCCGTGTTACTCTTCGCCTTAAGAGACTGGTGATAAGACCTTGAATAAGTACGAGAGCAATCCAGACAAGAATTAACTCAATGAAGGGTATGAGCCAGGGTCCCCAGAGTATCCAAAATTCGATGAACCATTGAATGATAGCTTGAATCGGATCAACGGGTTGTAGCATAGTAATCACGTAACTAACGTTTCACGGCAGCATAAAGTTAAGGAAGATGCAGTTTCGGCATCGCAACTTCGATTAATTTTACTAAATTCGATAGGTCATCCAAGTGTGCAATTTCAACAGTGGAATGGAGATACCTCACGGCAACTGAGAGAGCCATCATATGAGCTCCCGTCCCAGCACGTTGAATCGCAGCACCATCCGTGCCACCACCAGTAGCTCCAACCTGCAACGGGATTTTATGTTTTTCAGCTAGAACCTCAAGTTGTTGGCGGAGCTCCGTTGAGGCGATTGCACGATTATCAAGTAACCGTAAAACGGGACCCGCTCCAAGCCGCACAGGGGCTAGATGAAAGGGTACATCGGGTGCATCACCTGTTGCATAGGAGTCGACGGCAAGGACAATGTCTGGGGTGAAGCGGTTTCCGATTACTGTAGCTCCGTGTAAGCCGATTTCCTCTTGTACACTCCAGACGAAAGTTACCTTCCGATCTAATTTCGTCTTCGAAAGGCTTTCCAAGACTTTGATTAGAACGGCGCACCCAAAACGGTCATCAATGGCACGACCACAGAGGTACTTTCCCTGCAGTACCGAGGAGTCTTTCTCAAAGGTTATGGGATTAAGTAATTTCACACCTAATTCTTCGGTTTCTTGTCGACTTCGAGTGCATAAATCTATTTGAAGTTCCTGAAATGGAATGACTTGCTTCATTTGAGTTCGGTCAATCATTAAATGTGGGGGAACCATTCCAATGACACCGCGAACAGGGCCCTTCTTTGTATGAATAACGACAGGGCGACTAGGGAGCAGGCGATCATCAATTCCGCCGATTTTGCGAAACCGTACACACCCATTATCCTCTATATGAGTGACAACGAAGCCCAATTCGTCCATGTGAGCAATCAAGAGAATGTGAGGAGATCCCTCACCGATAGTTCCGAAGAGATTTCCTAATGAATCGGTTTCTAAGCTTAACATATCACCGATGCTTTCTCGAATTGCTTCGCGAATTGGGGTTTCAAATCCGGAAACTCCTGAAGCGGCGAGTAACCATTGCATTAACTCTAGCATGCCATCAAGTCCTAATGGAAAGTTGGTATGCATTGTCCATCAGAGTTATTTCAGCCTTTGGCTCATGAAGAATTTCCAATTGAAAAGAAAATTTCTGTCCCTGAAATATCAGGGCGGCTGACGAGATCGCCTGAATATGATAAGGAGCAGCACGATAGCTATTATTAGCCCCAAAGTTAGTACTATGGGTCCTAAGAAGAGGTTTGGATTGATTGTTGGGAGAGGACCTTCCCATTGATATCGATCGATGGTAAGTTGAATGGTTCGATTTTCTTCGGGGGAGTACTCATTAACAAAAACGAAGTACCATTCTCCAGTTTGGGGCACTTCGAATTCTCCACTGAACTCGGTCACTGGGGCTTGGTAGCTGTATATCGAGTAGCAGAGATAGGGATAGCTTTCCTCTATGGTGATTTCAAATCCAACATAATTCTCTTTGTCTGATATCCAAAACTCGATAATTTCAGAGGTGTTAAATGAAAAGAGAAGTTTGTCCCCGATTGTAAGGTTGAAGTGAATCTCCCAATGATGGGGATAAGGAGTGGTGTATGTGGTGAAAAGATGAGTATCGTCATAAAGGGTTTCAACATATTGCCAATCGGCTCGAACGAGGGGGAGACTAAACAACGAAACCAGTAAGACACCCAGAATCAATGACCGACGACGCATGATGAATGACCCGATTTTGGGTTATTAGGGCTTGTTTATTTACTAAATCATCAAATGAAGGATAAAGAAAAGAAACATTCCCCTGTCTTCGAAAACCCGTCTGAATTCAGAAATTTTACCCGTTTAGTTATCCGATTTTTTCATATTACGATACTCATCATCGGAATAGGGTTGATTGCATATTTTCGGAAAAAGCGATGGTTCTAAAAGCAAGTTCTTTCTGTTGAACGAGTTATCTGAGATGTATAAATCCTAACCGAGGGGTTTGAGCAGCATGTCTGATGTGAAGTACAAGAGTGCAACCCGCTACCAGCTTGCAGCGCTACGCCGCTATCCAGGCGTCACAGTGGTAGCCACAGCCCTCGCCCTCTTTGCATCCTACCTTCTCACTCTCCCAGCAATTATCATTGGAAACGCAATCAATATTCTCGAATTTGACGGATTCACAGCGACCTTTGTCATGCAGGTCTGGCTCATTCTTGGCACCGCAGTTGCCCTATTTGCCACCATTCTGCTTGTTGGGTATTCTTTTGCCATGATAACACTTCGTTGGGAACGGGATGCCCGTCAAGAATTTTTCGAGTTAGTCCAAGAAAACAGTATGACCTTTCATGATCAAGTCGACAGCAAACAACTACTCGCAGTCGCGATGCAAGATGTGCGGTGGGTACGCTTTTCACTGAACCCTGCCCTTCGTAACATTATTTCCGCGATTGGCACCCTAATTATTGCATCAATTTTCCTTGCACTAATGGATATTTGGTTAGGAGTCCTTGTAATAATAGGAACCCCTCTGTATCTCGTCTTTGCATATCGTTATGCAGTGAAAGTCGAGCCAGTTCGTCGGAAACGCTCAGAACAAAATGAAAGAATTACGGCAACTAGCCAAGAGGTTTTTCGTGGAATCGAAGTAGTTCGAGCCTTTGGATCCGAGGACCGAGAACAAGAGAAGTTCAGTAAGGTAGCTGGAGTTTATGAACAACTTATAGCTCGTGAAGGAAAATTGGGAGCGTTCTACATCCCAACTTTGATTCTCATCGCAATTACCACACTATCCTTCATATATGGCGCATCTCTGGTTATCAATGGAACCTGGACCGTTGGAACACTTATTACCGCTCTCGGATTATTTGCCGCAATCGAAGGATTCAGCTTCATGCTTCCACGCTTCCTCCTTGTCATCCGTGGAGGGCATGTCAATGCGAAACGAATTATTAACGTACTCAATTGGAAGGACCCCCTCGAAGAACCTGAGACCGGAGTAACTGATATCGAATGGACAGGGGATATTGTCTTGGATAATGTCAGTTTCCAATACACCAGTGAAAATGG
>JAEOSV010000095.1 GCA_016840185.1 Candidatus Hermodarchaeota archaeon
TTCCAGGTGTTTCCACATTTATCGCATTTTCGTGTGACTTCATGACCATAGGCGATGGGAACCTTCCGCAAAATGGTGGTTGCGTCACTACGACACCGGGGGCACTGATCATGAGCAAGGGGTTTTTCTTCAGGTTTTGGCTCCGCCGGAGGGGCGGCTGGAGGAGTGGATGGTGGTGGAGTTTCAGGGGGAGGAGATTCTGCCAAGTTATCTGTCACCTCAAGGGCAAAGAACATTTACTCTATGTGCTTTTCCCTTTATAATCTACAATGTTACTATACACACAACGGTTTAAAATTTCAGTGGTCTTGTTATTGAAGAAAATACCAACAACTTGATGATATTATTGGATGGAGTGCAATCGACATGGCGAACGTTCAAATCACCTTTGAACCCGAGGGGCGTCGAGTCCATGCTCAGCCTGGGGAGACTATCATGGAGGTTGCACAGCGTGTGGGCTTACAACTTCGTTCCGATTGTGGTAGTCAAGGTACTTGCGGCAAATGTCGCGTTCATGTGGAGCCAGCGGTAGGTCTTCTTTCATTGACTTCGGCGGAGGAAAAACTACTAACGCCTAAACATAAGAAAGCGGGATTTCGCCTTGCTTGTCAGGCAGAAGTACGCGGGAAGGGAAATATGATAGTTGTAATTCCGACGGTTACGCGAGGATTGCAAAGGCGTGTGCAACTGGAAGGCGTTCGGCATCCGATACAGCTCAATCCGGCTATTCAAGGAGTACTTTTGAAAATTCAGGGAGTAGATCCTGATGAATCAATTCCTGATACCGAACGGGTTCTTCGAAGCTTATCTGAACACCCAGATTTCAAATCCACCACACGGTGGGAGTATCCTCTTCCCGTTATTTCTAAAACACCTGAGGCGGTTCGAAAGGCACGCGGTGAGGTAACAGTTATCATCCGAAACAACAGACAGCTGGTGGATATTCATGCAGGAGACGCCCGAGAGAGTGTTTATGGGCTTGCTTTAGATATCGGAACATCAAAAATTGTGGGAAGTGCTTATTCTCTAGGCTCTGGAGTGCAAATTGCCACGCATGGTATCGAAAATCCCCAATTACGCTTTGGCGAAGATATTATGAGTCGATTGAGCTATGCCCGAGTAAGCAATGACACTGCAAAAGAGCTCCAGAGTGCAGTGATTGAGGGTGTGAATACAATCCTCAAAGCACTCAGCTCTGCTGGTGTTCAAATCTCGCGAATCTATGAAGTAATTATTGTCGGTAACACTGTTATGACCAGTCTGTTTCTTGGAGTGGATACCACACATCTATCCTACGGGCCTTTTGTGCCACCCTTTCGAGGGCCCATTGAAGCAACTGCTTATCAACTGGGGCTTGATCTCCCTGCTCAAAGTGTCATTCATGTTCTCCCAAATATCGCTGGATATGTAGGCGCCGACGCCATCGCAGACATTCTTGCAACAAGACTCCATAAAGAAAATGCACCCTGTCTGCTCATCGATATCGGCACAAACAGCGAAGTCATCCTAGGCAATAAGAATCGAATATCTGCAACATCCTGTGCGGCTGGACCCGCATTCGAAGGTGCACAAATCGAACATGGGATGAAGGCTGTAAGTGGTGCTATTGAACGAATCCGCCTTGATTCAACCACCATGCAATTCAAACTCACTACTATCGATAACGCGGATCCAATCGGGATCTGTGGTTCTGGGGTTGTTGATGCCATTGCCCAACTCGCCCAATCGGAATTATTATCCTCCAAAGGACGATTCACGAAGCAGGCTCAACCTTACATCACAACTGAAGGAAAAACCAAATTTATCACTCTTTACCAAGGAGATTCGAAAAAGAGACTATCTCCCATCACACTCTCGGAACAGGATATTTCACAATTGCTCCTTGCCAAAGGTGCGATTCAAACCGGATATACGCTTCTCCTCCAACATCAACAAATCGCCCCTGAAGAGCTAGGGCACGTGTATATTGCTGGAGCATTTGGCACATACCTTAACTCTGCGAATGCCCAACGATTGGGGTTGATTCCACCATTACCTCTTGAACAAGTTTCTTTCATCGGCAACGCAGCCCTTAGTGGAGCTCGGTTGGCTCTACTCTCTGTGCCTCAGCGTCGACAAGCGACCCGATTGGTAAAAACCATTGAGTTTGTTGATTTAGCTCGCCATCCCGATTTTTCTACAACCTACGCTGCGTCTCTATTTATTTGAACAGGATGCAAGGATAATATAGCGAGTTGCATAGTTGCCTTTGGTGGGTTGAACCTTGACCGAAGAAGAAACCATGAAAGAACTAATTGGAGAATTACCCAAGGAACGCCGTGTGGTTCAAACCTTTGGAATCGCATCCTTTCTCAATGATATGGGTTCGGACATGGTATTCGCCGTATGGCCTGCGTTTGTTGCCCTTCTAGCCCCGCCTGGCCTAGCTCCCCTAATTCTTGGGTTAGTGGATGGTATTGGCGATTTCATTGTCAATGTATCCAAAGGTTTCTCGGGATTTCTCTCGGATAAAATCCAAAAACGCAAACCCTTCATCTGGTCCGGATATCTAATGGGCGCGTCTTCACGAATCATATATTCTTTTAGTCCCACCTGGCAATAGCTCATTCCTGCAAAAATCTTAGATCGCGCAGGAAAAGTCCGTGGAGCACCTCGGGATGCAATGGTTGCTGATGTCTCAACTCACGAGACACGCGGAAGAAATTTTGGAGTTCTTCGAACCGCTGATCATGCAGGAGCAACAGCTGGCATCCTAATTGCCATGGCTTTTGTCCTATTTGCAGCTCCGTGGCTCGCATCGATATACGGTTCTGATTTACTCGCAAGTCTCCGGATACTCTTTGTTTTCGCCGCAATCCCGACATTAATTGGTGCCTTCATCATCATTATCCGAATAACAGATTTTCGAAAAGAAGCAGGAGGGCACATCTTTCGCCTTAGTGGGATAAACCGTAGTCTAGCGATCTTTATGACCCTCAGCGTCATCTTCGCCTTGGCCTCTTTTAGCTGGTCTCTCGTCACCTTCTATGCAGGATTCTTCCTAGTAATTCCAGTGCTTGATCCCATTTTTGGTGTCATCCTCGCATACCTAATTTTTACGCTTGCTGCCGCATTTACATCGGCACCGTTGGGTAAGCTAGGGGACCGGATTGGACGACGCAAGACAATGCTTCTGGGGTTCATTTTCTTTGGAATGATGTGTGCCTTCTTCTTGGTTTCACCGAATTTCTGGACGGTGACACTTGCGCTGATCTTTTATGGCATAAGTATCGGTGCTACAGTCCCGATGGCACGATCGCTTGTCTCTGAGCTATCACCTATTGATGTTCGAGCCAGCATACTTGGATTATACCAGATGCTCATCGGAATCGCCGCTCTTCCAGCTAGTGTGATTGCAGGAATGCTATGGGTAGTATTAGGCCCCAGCTATACCTTCGGGCTAGCCCTCATTCTTACGATATTCGCGGCTCTGCTACTCCCATTGGTTCATGAACCGAAAACTTCGGATTAACCCCAGAGTTTTTTCATTTTAGGGTGTTCACAAGTTTTCATATTCATCTGGAATGGCTTTTGGTTCGACGTTGGCAAGGATAAGGATGCCCAGAATGATGAAATTAATTATCAATGAGACAACCAGTAGAGGTAGAGCTCCGAAGAGTGTGTAGATGATTCCTGACGGAATGGGTGTGATGAGGAATGCAAAGAACACCACAATGAAGAAGATACTGAGCATCTTCGCTGTTTCAGACCGTGGTAAAGCTTTCCGTAGATACGTTAGAATGAGTGTCCACCACAGAATGTCATTTATGTTTTTCATAGCCAACGCGAGAAAGGCAGTACTCATTAGGGGTTCAAGAATGGGATAGGTGGAAATCAGTTGGACGGCGATGGCGGGGGGAAGCCAAACTGGGAACAGTGGTGCAAGGATGAGTAAAATCAACGTAATGGGCATGACACTATAGACTATGGTGATTGCCCGGCGGCTTCCTCGCGTGTCAAAGAACGATCCAACCCACACTGAGAGGGGAATGGAGAATGCCAAGACAACGATAAGCATGATACTGATTTCGCCTATAGAGAACCCTAAGGCTTCATTCAGATAATAGGTGCTGACGAATCGATAGAATCCATCGCTAAGGGCGTCAAGAATCAAAACCACAGTAAATACAGGGAGAATAACCCAGAGTAGTTTGAGCGCGTTGGCATTTTGTTTCAGGAAATCGCGTGCTTTGTTGGTTTCTTGCTTCTTTCGGACGATAGGCCGTGGTTCAGCGAGAAAGACAGCACGA
This sequence comes from Candidatus Hermodarchaeota archaeon, assembly GCA_016840185.1. The sequence continues at coordinate 4,290 of JAEOSV010000095.1, forward strand.
ATAACGGCCGCTGCCATGAAACATAAAAATCCAATATAAAACACGATTTGAATTGTGATAACAAATGGAACACCCATTGCCAGAAGCCATGTGACTAACCCTAGCCCAATTAATCCAAATCCGCTACTGGTCTGGAAAATCCCCATGGCAAGACCACTATGCTCCGGCTCTATTTGCTCGTAAATGTAGCTGGTGCTGCCACTTGAAAAAATCGAGGAACCGGCCATGAGTAAAGTACCAATAATGAGGCCGACGAGCCCTGCGCTGTACGCAAAGATGAACATCGCGATACCTGAGAAAAACATGACTAACACTGAGAGCCATTTTCGATTGAAGTTATCACCGATATAGCCACCAAAGAATCGAGCCACGAGCTCAACTGCCATATAACCAAGAAGAATGAAACCGATTGTGACATAGACCAATCCAACTTCTGGCATGTAATAAATTAGATAATCTCGAAGAAACAACATCAGATAGCTCTGCATGATGATGCCGAAAACACCCAGAATCCAGGCTGTAATGAGATACACAGAATAGCTGCCATATGTGAGTACGGATCTCAGTGAGGTAATGAAACCTTTCCTGGGGGTTTCGGTTTTTTCGGGTGGAGGAACCTCTGGCGCGGGTTCTAAATCTCCTGGAAGCGGATCAACAGATGTAGTAGATGGGGCGTTATCTGTATCTCCAGTTGGATAATCATCGTTCATGAGGGTCACTACGGTTGTTAAGTGTGGTCAATTCAGATGTGCCATCTGTAAAGTTGTAACCAGAATTATGGTCACCCAGCCTTGACCGAGGGTACTTAGGTATTATGCAAAAGCCAATACACTAGATGTTTTGAAATTCAGACATTTAAGCTCATCGTGAAATCATCAGAAGATTTAAGATGAGAGGCCGCGCAGGACGGCAACATCACTTCGATTAGACAAGGAGGGCGCGTTAATGCTTGGTGATATTGATAACCTGATGGCAAAATACAATGTTGACGCACTTTATACTCAAGGCAAAAGTCTTCTGAAATACGATTTGTATTATATGAGTCGGTTTCTTGCGGTTGATGATTCCTATTTTGTAAAAATACCCGGTCAACCTGGTATTCTAAGTGCGTCGGATATGGTGTGTGAACGCGCGAAGAAATATTCTCCCGTTAAGCAGTTTCACAGTCTTAGCCCCACGATGAATCAAGCTGTGCGAGAACGAGTCAATCGGGATGAGTTCGTTCGTCGCGTCATGGCAAATCTGGCCAAGAATCTCCTTCCCAAGGGTGGTACTGTTGGGATTCCTCGAGATACAGACGCTTTGCACATTCATTTCTTACAAAAACTAGGGGTTGAAATCAAACCTGTCCAAAATCTCTTCTTTGAGGCTCGTGAAACCAAGGATACGGAAGAAATCAAGGCTATCGAGAAGGCTAGCCGTGCAACAGAAGAAACCTTCAATCAGGTTATTGAAGTCTTTCAGAACACAGACATTGGCGCAAAGAACACTCTGAATTATCAGGGTGAACCACTCACCGTAGGTCGACTTAAACGAATTATTGAACATGCATTGGTTGATAACGATTCAGAGAATAGTGAAGAATCCATCGTAGCCGCTGGAACCAAAGGGGCAGATTATCATTATCTGGGCATGCGCGAGGATATACTTCACGCCCATGAACCAATCATTGTAGATATTTTTCCAAGACGAATTGAAGAACGCTATCATGCTGATATCACTCGAACGATTGTCCGCGGGAGTGTCTCCAAGGAACTGCGACAATTGTTTGAAGCCGTTGAATCCGCTCTATCCGCTGTATCTGATGCTTTACAGTCCGGTGGCACCACAGATCTTCTCGTGAATACTATGGCAGATTCTTTCGAACGAGATGGGCATTCATCGGCAAACCGAACACCCGGAATCAAGGAAGGAATGTTACACTCACTCGGCCATGGCATTGGTCTCAACGTGCATGAGAATCCGTGGTTAACCCTGCGTCCCAATCCAATAAAACCGGGAGCAGTTATCGCGGTAGAGCCAGCCCTGTATTATAAGAAATTTGGTGGCATTCGAATTGAAGATGATATGGTTGTGACCTCAAAGGGCTGCAAAACCATTACAACGCTACCCAGACTCGTCTTCCTTTAATTCGTTGCTACTTAATCCGATAGTGAACTACTCTGGCTGCTTCGAATTTTTTGAATTGTGTTTAGAAGCTGGTATGAACTCAATTTGACTTTGCACACCGGGCACATTCCCTTTGCTTTCAAGTATTCCAACATATGCGCGCGATGTCCCTGTGCCTGACACGATGAACACAAAACAACTTGTTCACCAGGATTAACCCAATACCCACACACCGCACATCGTTCAGCCGTTTCGAATGTAAACGTTTGAGGTGCAATATTGGCTAATGATGCATGACAATTCCAGCATGCAGACTCATTGGGTGCATTCCATTTCCCACAAGTACACACAACCACATCGACTTGGTGTTCGGAGGGCTCCCATTGGGGTTCCCGCTCCGTCGATTCAGTAACAGGTTGCCAAGGATCCTGTGAGCTCGTTCGTACATATGACCGGGGTCTTGAACCACGATTATCCTGTACAGCGACGCATACAATGCAAGCAGCAAGAAGCATGATGACGATGAATATGATAATAATAGGCCAAGAAATGAATAATTGCAAGAGTTGATTCCTCCGGCGAGGATGAACCTCATCCCTGTTCATTTATGTTTGAGGTTCCCTCTATTTGGAACATGACAAAGATGATGTTATTAGGATTTGCTTTTTCGGCAAAGACGCACCAATTCAAAAAAAGCATTTGGTCGATGTTACAATTGATATATAAAAGCAAAACACCTTACCACATACAATTCTATGAACCAGAGAGGTCAGCTCAATGCCATACGCGGAAGTTAATGATGCCAAGATCTATTATGAAATCGATGGAGAAGGGGAACCTCTCCTTCTTATGCATGGAGTCCGTGGATCAATTCGAAACTGGGATTTTGTCCGTCCTCATCTCCGAACGCATTTCAAAATCATCCTACCTGACAGTCGAGGGCATGGTCGCTCCACTGAACTCACCGAACCCAGTACCGTTGATTTGTACAAAGACGACCTAGTAACACTCCTAGAACATCTTGAAATCCGCCAATGTATTGTCGCTGGACATAGTATGGGGGGATTTATCGCGCAACAAATCGCGTTAGACGCCTCAAACTATCTAAAGGGACTGATTCTCATAGCTACAGCCCCCATGGTCGATGTTGAAGGTGCCATGGCGCAAATCGAACTCGGGCAACTTTCCTATGGGCTCAAACCCGAAGAAGCCGTTGAGAAACTCCTTGACTTTGGATTCCATGATCCAAAAAAAATTCGAAGCAATTCTGATATGATGGACTATCTCGTGAATAGTCAGAAGGAGGGTCAACGGCTGGCGAATAGTCATGGGAGTGCACAAGGCGCTTCTGCAAAATTCAATGTGCAGGACCGCATCAAAGAAATCCAAATACCAACACTCGTAATTTGTGGGGCTCAAGACAAAACCTTTCCACCCCGCTGGGCAGATTTCTACAAAGCCAATCTCCCACACGTTTCAACCAAAATCATTGATAAGACCAATCATAGTATCCAACTCGAACAACCGGCAGAACTCGCTCAAACGATGACAGATTTTGCAAAAAACTTGTGATTTACTTCAAAATCCTCTATCCAATCCCTCAGGTATTCTTCGAATTATTCATTGATTCGATGGAAAAAAGCTTATGTGCTGAAATCACTAATGAGAGGGTGTAAACTAGATTCGTTGTACTAACAAATCAATCACGTGGATCTAGGGCGACACGACCATGTTCATGATTTACCCGGCTGTCTTTATCATTCTCTTATTCATCGCGGTAATCTTGATGATTACGTTCGATATGACAGACCACACCATCGCCGCCCTGATCGGTGCATCCATTGCCCTCATTTATCTTGCCCAAATCTGGGAGCCCTGGCGCCTTTCTCAAATCGAAATCTACACTGGCTTTGCCACCGGGTTTCCTACCGACAGCCCTGAATGGGTGCACTTCATGAATGAGGCGTCACGCTATCAATTATTACCTGTGCTGTTTGATGCTGAAGTATTTGCTCACTTCTTTGGGGAATGGGTTGACCTCTCCACAATTATCGTCATTCTCGCCCTCATGGTTATCACTGAAATTGCCAAGGATTCCGGGCTATTTCAGTTCATTACCGTCAAGGCGCTCAGCTTTAGCAAAGGTTCACCACGCAGGTTACTACTCATATTTTGTGGACTTACTTTCGCTATGTCAACTGTCCTCGCGACTACAGTTCTCATTATTGGACCACTAACTATCTTGGCCTGCGATGCATTAGAACAGAATCCCACGCCCTATCTCATAGCAAATGCTATGTGTGGCAATGTGGGTGGAATCACCACCATAATTGCTAGTGTGCCTTGTATGCTCGTGGCAGGTGCCACTATGTATGATTTTCTCTGGTTTGCCACTAATCTCCTCCCACTTGGATTGATGTTGTTGGGCGTGACTGGATTCGTCGCCCTTCGGGTCTTTCGCAAGTCATTTACCACGCCTCGTCCCAGTCGAGTGAATGACCTAATGGCACTTGATGCTTGGACCATGGTCGAAGATCGAAACGTCTTCTACCGAACTGCCATCTTGTTTGTGGCTATGATTGTCGGGTTCATTGTTTTTGGTGGTATAGGTTACACGTGGGTTGTTGCGTTTGTCATGGCCATCCTTTTCGTATTGTTAAGCGGTATTCCCTCAGAACGAATTTTCAAAGAAGTCGATTGGACGGCCCTCTTCTTCTTCATTGGGTTATTTATCATCGTTGGCTGCATGGAAGAATTTTGGGTCCTAACCTTCATTGGAGCCGCGATTTCAGTTCTCACTCAGGGAAGCCCTGCCGCCGCAACCATATCTATGCTCTGGATGACCGGCATCACCAGTGGAGCCATAGACAATATCCCCGTGACAGCAACGCTGATACCTGTTGCTGACTCTTTAACGAGGTTCCAAATCCTTCAAGGTAACAACCCTGGTGGAGCAATCTGGTCAGCACTCATCGTGGGTGCAGTTCTTGGTGGTGCCTTAACTCCAATCGCCAGCGTTGCAAACGTCATGACCATGACAGTCGCGAATAAGGAGAACCGCCCAATTTCCTACGGAAAATTTCTACGAACGGGCGCTCTCATGTTTGTTTTGTACCTATTAATTGGAACAGGCTATCTGCTCCTCCGCTTGTTCTTCTTACCGATACCCCTTCCGCCGGTTTATGGTCTTGAAGGTTAAGGTTACTCTCAATGGAAGAAGAACCAGAGTAGTCCTCCTTGAGCACCAAAGGCTATCCAAACGAGTGGAAGCGCAATGGCTTGGGCGACAGCAATGAAGGTTAGGATTAAGAGGAAGGGTCGAGAACCCATAATCGAAGTGACGAGATCTAACACGTTTTCTGCCCATTTGAAGAGAGTAAACACCACCACTCCAACAATAATGAACATACCGATAAGGATCCATTTGAGTGGAATTTGATCGGTGATGATACTTGGAATTAGTGGAGCAAAGGCAATAACCGCAACCACAGCGATAATTCCTGCTGCAAGCCCAATTAGAGCTGCCCACGGCAACTTGTTGATGGGAGTGAGAAAGAGTGCAATGCCCATCCATGCCAAGAGAAAGAGAGTCAGGGGGTCACCCCAAAGGCTCTGTCCGGGAGTGAGGAGGATTGATGCAAAAGAAGCAAAACACAGGATTCCCATGGGGATACCAATCAATCCGATTAGACGTACGATTCCCCGTCGCCAGTCAATGGTTGACTCGGGTTCACCTTTGCCTTCTTCTTCATCGCTTTTTCCGTCACTACTTGATCGAAATGTGTCACCCATGAGGTTATCAAGGAACCAGGCAAAGGTAGCCATTGCTCCAAGGCCCAGGAAGAGGGGTGCAAGGTTTGCTAGAGTAATAGTCCATGACATGAATGAGAACCTCCAGTCTATTGGTCGTTTGTGAATTGAGCCTAAAAAGCATTTGGAGTCTGGTAATTCCCCCGTGAGTTTGTCCAGTTTCTGTGATTCAAACCTCACTTCTGTCACTTGACAATGACCGGCACGATTTTCATCTCTTTAACATCCACAACTCCCTTATCGGTAATTTTCAAGGCAGGAATCACGGGGAGTGCCATGAAACTCATGGTCAAGAATGGATGTTCAAGAGTGCAACCCAGCTCTTGGGCCGCTGCGCGTACTGCCTGGAGTTGGCGTGCGACTTTCTCCACTGGCTCATCAGTAATCACCCCAGCAATTGGTAAAGGTAAGGATGCTATAATCTTGCGACCTTTAACAGCTGCAATCCCACCCATAGTCTGGGATACGGCACTAACAGCCATCAATGCGTCGTCAGGGGATGTCGCCACAGTGATGATGTTATGACTGTCATGAGCGATACTGCTAGCTATCGCGCCATCTTTCAAGCCAAATCCTTTGATAAAGCCTACTCCGATGTTTCCACCCTTCATGTACCGTTCAGTCACAGAAATTGAGAGAATATCTCTTCCTGGATCTGGGTGGATGTATCCATCAAAGGCTTCGAGAGTATGTATTTCAGATTCGGTTAACAGGCTACCTTCATGTGCTGTGATTACACGGACCTTATGTTTCCCATCTGGGGCCGGAATCATATAGTTTAGATCTGTGGGGATGCCGCCAAAACGAACTGTCGTTTTCATATCTGGTGGATATTGGAATTTAGGTAGTTTCACTGTAAGTCGCCCATTCTTTGCCACGAGTCGTCCACGAAGTAAAACCATGTCCACGTTAATTTTCTGTAGGTCGTCAATTAACACGATATCCGCCATGTTCCCGGGGGCTAAATGCCCAACCCGTGGTAGGTTAAAGAATCGTGCAGGATTTGAGGTGACAAGTTGAATTGCCACAAGAGGATCGATGCCTGCATCAATGGCACGTCGCAGATTTCTGTCAAGATGTCCGATGTCCGCTAGTTCAACGGGGGACAAGTCATCCGAGCAAATTGTGGCGCGTCGAAGATCTCGCCCCTCTTTGTATAACGGGAGAAGGATATCTAACATGTTTCGGGCAATGGAACCCTCTCGAGCCATGACTGTCATGCCCAGCCGAAGACGATCTACAGCTTCCTCGGCTGTTTCACATTCATGATCCGACATAATGCCTGCAGCGATGTAAGCATTCAGCTTCTTACCTTTCAGACCTGGAGCATGACCTTCAACGACTTTACCTTGGCTTCGAGCGAATTGAATTTTCAGGTGGATTTCTTCATCGTTGTTCAATACCGCAGGGATGTTCATGACTTCGCCAAGTCCGATGACCATGGGATCTTGGAGTAATCGGTCAACGGTAAAAGCATCTAGCCGCGCACCAGCAGTTTCAAGTTCAGGGGAGGCTGCAGGAACACAGCTCGGGACTTCCATGAGAATGCGGAGTGGTAGGTTTCTCGCTTCTTCCATGAAAATTTCAAGCCCACGAATTCCTGTAACGTTCGCAATTTCGTGGGGATCAATAATGACGGTGCCTGTTCCATGTGGAATTACTGCTCGGGCGAACTCGGTTAAAGTGAGCATAGTGCTTTCCACATGAATGTGGGATTCGATGAAGGCAGGAGCCGCGTATCGGCCTAAACCTTTGATAACCTTCGTCTTGCTCCCAATAAGATCAGAAACATCACCGATTCGGCAGATGGTGCCCTCTTTGATGGCGATTCCACCTTCGAGGATTTCACGGGAAATCACATCAATGGGCTGAACATCGGTGATGACCACATCTGCTTTGATACGACCCATACTGGCATCAATTAGCGTTCGCTGGCTCATGATTTTTCACTCCTGCTTGAAGCCGAACCCCACCAAATAATGGTGGTTCTACTTACCGCTCAACTCCAACATTAAAGTCTAGCGATAGAACATGTGTAATCCGATTTAATCCAATTCGATTTCATAAAATCTCAGAAGAGGTGGTAATAACTTGAGAGCATCTTCACCGTTTACAATCATTGTAGCTGCAGCTCCTACATCCTCGTTGGTTGGATTAAACGCAATCGAAAACCCTGCCACCTGAAACATGGGGATGTCGTTTCGCGAATCACCAACGGCTGCACACCTCAAGAGTGTTAGGTCCATCTCCCGAGCAATTTCTTTTAACACCTGGTCCTTGTTATCAAACGCCACATGCACTTCAACTCCACAGATCTTCCCTTCCTCATCTGTAGTCAGTTTGTTCGCCTTACTCACATCAATCCCCAACACAGTTTTCGCCCGATTAGCAAAGATACTCAATCCTGAACTAATAATGGCGGTCTTAAATCCATGCTCACGAAGCTTGTTCATCAAGTGCTGAACATTTGGAATGAACACTAATCCCTCATCAATAGCGTGTTCAATACGAGTAAGTGGAACTCCGCGCCACAATTCTGCATCCAGTTCTGCCCAACGGGTGTAACCAATTTCTCCCGCATAGTACTTGTCAGCATTAGGCTTGGCTTCTTCTACAGTGCCAAGGAGTTTATGAATCCAACTCCATGCGCTCCAAATATGCACTAACGTTCCATCCAAATCGAATGCAACTAATCCACGGGGTCGCACAATACATCCTCGCCGACCTCTTACTCTATTGGTGAAATAAAGGTTTGGCACCACCGGCCTCATTTTCTAAATCCACGGGAAGAAGTAGTAGGGATAATAGACGGGGTAGAATAGAAAAACGTAGAAGAGCAAATAGATGAGAAGAATGAAGAAGAGAAGATAGGTAACTTGGCGTCCCTGTTTTTGCAGTCGGTTCAGTTCGAATTCATCGTTAGTATTTGATTGCTGCCAGGAACGAAATTGTTGAAATAAGGCAAAGAATGGAAGTCCCGAGAAAATCAACAAATAGATGCTTTTGTACTTCAGTAATCCATACCAAAACAAATGGGTATAGTAACCCACTGCACTGTACATCAGTAACAGGCCAATAGCTATGAGGATAATGCCCAGTACGGTAGCCTTCTTGGGTCCAAGAAACACAGCGGTGGTCTTGACTCCCGCTTTTTTATCTGCCTGATAATCTGAAGCGGTATGGATCCCATGGGTTCCTGCATAAAACAACCCTGACCCGAGTAAAAGGATGAATGGTAATATTGGAAGAGGTAACAAACTAGGTGGCAAACTGGTAAATAATGCCCAAGCGGCGAGAACAGCCCAGGTTCCGAAGCCAAGCCCTACGATAACCAGGTCAAGGAATGGTCGTCCTTTCAATCTTGTCGGAGGAAATGAGTAAATGGTCGCAAAAATGAGGGTGAATGAAATTAGTGATATGAATACAATGCTTATCCGAAATCCAATAATCAATCCAAGTATCAAAAGAGTTACAGCAAAGATAATGGCCCTACTTCGTGTTATTCGTCCTGAACTTATTGGTAATTCTGATTTTTCGAAATGAAGTTGATCTGTATCAAGATCACCCATCTGGTTAATGATGAATACAACCGAGTTAAAGAAACTGATCGTGATTATCCCTAGACTAAGTGCCCACCACATTGGGAGAAAATAAAGTGGGGACCATGGTCCTGGGCTTAATGGTGGGCTTCCCAAAAGAACAAAGCTGAGAATGAATAAGAGAAGAGAGCCTAACCACACGGAAATCCGTGTCAAGTTAGCCAGTAGTTTCCACACATTTTCCGGCTCAGAACCATTTGAGTTGTCAACTTCTACTTTGTTCCTTTGACTGGATGGTGAAAACCGCACGTTAATTCCAGCACCTATAACCAAACAAAAACCCAGAAACATTGTTACCCAGGGATTCAGAGCAGGAAGAACAAACATCCATAAGAGATTCATCAAAAGCGGATTGGTCTCTTGTAGGTAGAGCCATGGGTGATTGATTTGCAATCCCATGATAGTTTGTCCCGAAGATGCCAAGCAAATCAATGCCGCAATAATGTAGATGATGCTATCGTAGCGATATCTCCACTCTCCAAACAAACTCCGCCGAATGAGAATCATCCCCAATGCAAAACACAGGATAATGATGGCAAGAAATCCGCCGTTCAAATACCAGCTTTGCATTATCTCACTCGGAAGTAAAACTCCAAGAAGATATTCACTAATCATCCCAAGAACCAGAA
>JAEOSV010000096.1 GCA_016840185.1 Candidatus Hermodarchaeota archaeon
GGGTTGGAATCCTTCACTCTCATACAGTTGCACAGCCACTTGGTTGTATGTTGACACCCACAAGATTGCTTCTTTCTTTCCCTGCTCACGCAGCGTGTTAAGCGCAAAACGAAAGATTTGCCGTCCATACCCTTTCATTCGATGCTCCGGAAGCACCCCCATCACACTCACTTCTGCACCCTGTGGTTTAATATCCAACACACCTACCGGCACATCCCCGTGATACACAATGTAGAACACCTCCATCTGGTAGATAACATCCACAAAGGGATGATCGCGCGTTCCGCGTTCGAGTTCTTCGCGAAGCGTCTGGAGAAACAACTCCAACACCCCATCTTGGGATCCCTCCAAGGCTTTGTGTTCTAATTCGCAAAATTCCACGAACTGCTCCCGGGGCACCTTCTCAAACCGCAAATCCACTGGCTCCCCTCTGGGCTCATCGAGGGCCCTCACCATCAGCACGTGCTCCACTAACACAGTAAAGCCTTTCTTCATGAATGCCTGAATGACCGTCTGCTGCTCTGAAGAAAATACCCCATTAATATACTCCACATCCTGCTCCCACGCTAACTCCACTGCCCTCGCCACAAACTCCTGCAGCACCGACGCCGACTGCGCAAAATCAACAATCCGAACAAACGCGAACCGCGTCCCTATCGGCGCAAACAACCGCACCGGCTCCACCCCCACCGTCACCCGACCGACCACCTGCTCCCCCTCCACAAACACCCAAAACGGAAACCCAAACCTCTCAGGCAAGTACACCGAATCCCCCAACTGCTCACGATACACCTCAAGCCCAGGATCCTTATGCCCAATCATCTGCAACACCATCCACAACACCACTCCACCCCTAACTAACCCCTCCTTCAACAAAAAACCTTCGAAATCCAATCAAATCTAAAAAATGGTCGTCCACCACACCAAATCGTCCAACACCCGTGGTTCCAGTAGTATACACCAAGACTCCAAGAAGATTGTTGATTATGATTCTTTACTTCTTATTCGTCGGTTTTGCATCAAGGATATGGATTCCTGTTGACAATGCGCCTTTGATTCGAGCGACTTTACTTCCATCCTCGAGTACATCTAATAGTTGTTTGAAACATCGCCAACAGACGATCTTATCTACGTGTTGTAATCCAAAGGCCCTTATAACGGGAAGAATAGCACCTCTTTCATAATCAGTTTCGCATAGTTGACATTTTACCATCCTTTCACACCTTTTCAGTTGATTGGTGTATTAACTACGTTTCTTCTTTTTCCCCCGTGATTAACCACGTCCAATCCTTTCGTGGCTCTTCGGACTGCTTATGTTTTCGGCGTCGCAATAGAAGTACGACTACAATCACAATAATAGTAATTCCAATGGCAACTCCAATTCCAATAATCAGTAAATCTGGTGGTATGGTAGGAAATTCTGTCGAAATTTGTGTTAGTGTTAATTGGAAAACCCCTACGCCAACTTCTACTTGGTCTCCGGGGTATGAGGAGACTTCAATATAGTAGAGTTGACCAGCGTGGAGTAAGTACTCGAAGCTTTCGGTCGATTCATATGTCCATGATACTTCGAGGATTGTCATCCCAGCATCTAACAGAGTTAGGTCGAAGTCTTCATCATAACCAGAGAGGAGCGAAGTCAATTCAAAGAGATATATTCCAGATGTTAGTGGAATGAATTCGAAAACGAAGAAATCGTTGGGGTCATTTAGGTAACCCAAATAGGTTCCTGGCTGATGGATTGAATACGCGTGGCTATACCCTTCACCAAAACCAACGAATCTTTCCATTAATTCGTCCCAATGGGTGTCTGAAATTAATGACAGGACTAGAGGTTCATAGCTATTCAATGAAATGCCAAGTCCAGTTGCACCCGAAACGCCTGAAAGATGTCCTTCGTAATTAATCGCGTTGAGGACCGACATATACAAGCTGTTTGCTAAACCCACGATAGTTGCATTAGAAGTCAATGCAGCGATTTGTTGAACAAAATCCCCTAAATCAATGAAATCAGCCCAATCAAATCCTTGGGTGTCACAACGCGCCTCACATAATATTGAATAATAGATGTCAAATGGCTCTTGAAGGAGAATTACTTCAGATAATCGATCAAGAGCGACTGCTACGTCATCAATAAGGCTGCATTTGACAGCTGAAAGGCACACATCGGTTATTGACGGGTTGTAATATAATCCACCATTATCATACGCTTCAAGATATTTGTCAATTATGATTCCGACTAGGGTTTCAGCAGAAGAGTTGGGAGCTGCTACTAAGTCAGATAGAATCTCTTCATAGGGATATCCGGTAACGGGAATTCCAGCTTCTGAGAACACTAGATACTCAGCATATTCACGAATTTGATAAGCCACTTCGATTTGACCCATTAGACATGCATCAAACGCAACGATATCAATCGGATCAATAGGGCCACTAGCCAGGGCTAGACCTAGTTCATTAATTTCCATTATGTCGCCACTGGTGTCATCAGAACAGAGACCATAAAGGCCAGCTCCATGGTCCCAGATTATCAACAGATAATGTTCAGCAGGAGCATAGTTTTGTCCAAAGTTGATAAAGTCTCTGAGAACTCGCCAATCTGCCATATTAGGTTCATGGGGAAGGCTTGTTACTAACTCAGATGATTCGATGAGGCCAGTCGTGCCCAAAGTTATTTCGAAGCATTTAGCGTGGCTAAAGGGCGCATAATAGGCGTCGTAAAAGTCTACATAAACAAGCACCATTATTTCTTCGGTTGAACCCACAAGTTCCATCGCGTTCAAATCGTCGAAAGCAAATTCTTCGAGATTGTTATCTCCATCCATGTAAACAAGGATGGTCCAGTTGGGTAGTGTGGTATCAATTGTAAGAACGAATATCTCGGAAAAATAACCCAAGGTTCCTTCGGAATCGTTTGCTGCCGCTCGCCAATACCATGTGCCATCAGCTATCGGTGAACTTGGGGTATAAGTCGGTGCAACAACTGTTTCTTGCATTAACGTACCAGAATCGAAGGATGATACGCTATCTAGTTGAAAGAGATAGCTTACAGCTCCTGAAACAGAGCTCCAAACAAATGTGGGATACGAAGTATTTACCTCCAAGGAGTCAGGTGGGGAAATTAGATTCGGGGCATCCAGAAAAACCGTGTAAACGGTTACAGACCAGGTTGATGAAAATTGCCCAAGGTGTCCATCCGAATCATTTGCCGCCACTCGCCAATACCAAGTATCATCCGCCAGTTGAGATGTTGGTGAATAACTTGTCAATCCCAGTGCGATTTCGCGCAGATTACTGGAATCAAAACTTACAACTGTATCGAGCTGCCAGAAATAACTCAATGCACCAGAAACACTGTTCCACATAAAAACAGGTGTATGATTTGATGTTCCAGCACCATTTGATGGCGAGACCAGTATGGGGGCATCTAACGGAATATAGTCAACGACATAGACGGTAAAATCCCCCAAGAGAAAATCGCCATTACTATCATTCACCCGAATTTGTACATCATAGAATCCCAAAGGGAGAAAACTTGCATTCGTAATAATTCCGTCCACATCAATAGAGAAATTCTCAAAATCATCTATACTCCAAGAATCTAACCCATAGTCAGCTGTGACATTGACATCATAACGGAACGGGTCCCCCACAACGACTAGTTGATCTTCGAGCTCTTCAAGCCATTGAACAGGCGTAATTCGAACCAGCCAGTAATCAAAGTCTGCAGCACCATAACTGGTGGTTGATCCCACAAACGCAAATCCTCCTCCACTACATTCTACAATATCCATTCCGTAATCGTCTGCAGTACTACCATAGGTATGATTCCACAGCTGATGTCCCGTGTTATTCACACGGATCACCCACGCGTCCAGCAGTCCTGCACCAAAACTCGTTGTGTCACCAACAAAGATGAATCCTCCACCGCTGCATGCAACTAAGCGACGCGCTTGGTCGTTATCACTTCCCCCATAGGTGTGATTCCAAAGATGATTACCAGAAGAATCGGTGCCAATCACCCATACATCCCGAAGTCCTGCACCAAAACTTTCTGTGATACCTGCTAGGGCAAATCCACCTGTTGGTATCTCATCAAGGCCATAAACAACATCATAGTCGATTCCGCCAAAAGATTGGTTCCAGAGATGATTTCCATCTTCATCAATGCGTACGAGCCACGCATCTCGTTCTCCAACACTATACGTGAACGTGTAACCCGCAACAGCAAACCCTCCAGAGCTGCATGTAATTATTTTCCAACCGCTGTCATAGTCTGTACCGCCATAGGTGTGATTCCAAAGGTGGATTCCATCCGCATCGGTTCGTATTACCCACATATCGCCTGAACCGGCACCAAAACTTTGTGTACTCCCTGTGACAGCAAATCCGCCGTCTGCACACTCAACAAGATTATGGCCATTATCTCCTTGTGTACCGCCAAAGGTATAATCCCATAGATGGGCGCCCATGGCATTTGTCCGGATAAGCCACAGATCAAATCCACCAGCACCAAAACTTGCCGTCCGACACGCCAAGGCAAACCCTCCATCGGCACATTCGACGACATCCCAACAGGAATCAGAATTCGATCCTCCAAACGTTCGATTCCACAAATGATTTCCTTCGGCGTCAGTTCTAACTAACCACACATCTTGACCCCCAGCGCCAAAACTATAGGTTCCACCTGCTATGGCAAAACCACCATCACTGCATTGCACAATAGGTCGACCATACTCCGCATTAGATCCACCATGAGTTGTATTCCAATATGATGTTGGGTTTGAAGGAGGAGGAATCAATAACTCCTGCATTCCCAACTCAGGCAGACCTTGAAGGAACTCCTGGTGATTCTGAGACACAACCACACACTCCCTCGGCAACCTAATTTGCGACTCAGAACCTACACCTGCTTGGTCAGGAATCGAACTCGACACGTTCCTCAATAACATTGACGATTGCCAACTTGGCAAAAGAAACGCACTTAACAAAAAGCAACTAAGCAACACTACACCGATCCATCGGTATTGTTGTCGCCACCAGAATTTCATGACAACCAATACTCCACTAACTACAAAATGGCTAGAAGCCCTCTCAGACCGCGTTCAAGCTGAACTCTTGAGTAATCCTCACCACCATTACCCTACAAGCGTCATATACTGAACACCACGCCTAAAACTGTTTATATTGGAAAGAAAAAGTGGTCGTCCACC
>JAEOSV010000097.1 GCA_016840185.1 Candidatus Hermodarchaeota archaeon
TGCTATAGAAGGACGTATTGGGACAACTGAAATCTATAATCCAACGGTAAAGACTGTAGATGCTGAAGTTTCTCATTTGACCAAGTTTGTACAAAGCCTGCAACCAACTCCTCTATTTTCGGGTTTACAGGATGAGATTAAGCCTCCGACGAAGGTAAATCAACTGTATGATAAGCGAATTCGTGATTTCCCAGAACAAGCACCCGATGTTGTGACTGCAGCCTTGAACCACGCAAAGAAAGCTGGTGCTAAAAGGACAGCAGGTTCTTTCTTTTTCGATGAAACCCGAAATGTGTTGGAAACTTCACAGGGCTTCAGTGGGAGTTATCCGGAGTCGACATACCAAATTACTTTACGGAGCTTCGTAGAACCCGAAAGTTCTGGGCAGGGAGTAGCCGTGGGTCGAAATCTGGGACAAATTGAAAAGCATATCACAAAAGCTGGTTACGAATCGGGTGAGATTGCTCAACTTGCTGTTGGAGGAAAACAAGGGAAGGCAGGAGTCTACGACCTTGTTTTGCATCCGACGGTTGCTGCATCAGTTCTAGGGAGCTTGGCGGAAACAGCCAACCCATTAATGATCATGATGGGTATGAGCCCGTTGAAGGATAAAATCGGAGAAAAACTGGGTCCGGATTCATTGAATATTTGGGATGATGGTCGGATTCCGAATGGGCTAGGAAGTTCGCCGTTTGATTTTGAAGGGACACCCACTCAGAAATCACCTATCTTCCAACAAGGTGTTCTTCAGGGAATTGTGCATAATGCCACTTCTGCACGTATGACACAGACGAAAAGTACTGGAAATTGCCAGTTGGTTAACTTTGGAATGGGTTCAAAACTTGTTGTTCCAGCGAACACTAACGTTGTCTTCTCAGAAGGGGACGCTTCTTTTGAGGAGTTGCTTGAGCCCCAACGACCAACAATCTATGTGACTTCGAACTGGTACTTACGCTATACAAGCCAACTAGAGGGTACGTTTTCGACGATTCCTCGTGATGGCATGTTTCTCATTGAGAAAGGTGAGATTGGTCAGCCGATTCAGAAGCTTCGTATTGCAGATAACCTGCTTCGTATGTTTGCAAATATTGAAGCTATGGGTAAGACTGCGCGACAGGTTCGTTGGTGGGAAGTTGATACGCCAACGTTCATTCCGTTTGTCCGTGTCAAAGACGTACCTATGACCGCTGCGACACAGTAGATAGCATTCCAATCGAGAAATCAGGAGCAGTTATTAAGTAAGGGATAAAAGGGGCATAGAGATTGGCGAAAGACATAATAAGTTTGAACCCGCCGACAATAAACTCACCATTTTGTGACTACTAACCAAAAAAACACAATGGTTCCTCGGGATGATAAGATGGGAAAAAACGGTGGCAAGAAAGTAGTTCTAACCGCATCAGTCGCTGAAATGGCAGGTTGGGATGCGGATCCTTTCATGGCGTTTGCCGGTGGATTTCCTACTCGCCTATTCCCAGCCTTTGCATTAAAACGAATGTACAAACCTGATACGCCAAACCCAGATTATTCAGCACCATTTGCTCCTTATGGACTCCGCAAAATCGAAGCAACCTTATTGGAAAACGGCTTCGACGAGGATGACGTAATGACGGTTCATCCGCAGCAATTGAAACATGTTTTGGGTCCAAAGACCAAAGCTGTTGGCATTTCAAGTATGGACCCGTTGGGAATGGCCTATGTGAGTGTGACCTATTCATCCTTAACTGGTCTTGGTTATGTCTCAGCGACGGGGTTAGAGTTTTGGCGGCTTTCCCAAAATCCAGCCCTCAATAAATACAAGGTGCCGCGCATTCTGGGTGGTGCCGGTTCATGGCAGCTGAAGAATCCTAAACTTCGCAAAGAATATGGTTTTGACTGCATTGTGATGGGAGAATCCGAGAGTACTGCTGCAAAATTATTTGAACAGGTGATTCGGGGTGAAAAACTCCCTGCCATTGTTAAATCCGAGCGCCCTGCTGACGAAGATATCCCCGCCATTAGAAAAGGAGCAATATACGGTGCAGTTGAAATTTCAAGGGGCTGTGGTCGAGGGTGTCAGTTCTGTTCGCCCACGATGAAATATCGACGAACCTTTCCCATTGAGAAAATCCTCAAAGAAGTACGCGCCAATCTCAGCTGTGGCGCAAATATGATTCTATTAAACACGGATGATGTTTTCTTGTATGGATCTAAAGAGCGATTCATCCCGAATCGCGAGGCAGTTGTAAGCGTCTATAAAGCCGTTCTTGATGAACCAGGGGTTGAATATATTCAAACGGCACATGCCTCGTTAGCACCAGCAATAATTGATCCTCAAATGGTTCAAGAAATCTCCGAAACTATCGGAGACCGATGTCGGTACAAATACCATGGTGATCCTGTTGTCACCGTGGAAGTTGGTGTCGAGACGGGTAGCCCACGACTGATGCAAGAACACATGCGAGGAAAGGCTCTACCATATGATGTTAGCCAATGGCCTGAAATTGTATGCGAAGCATATGGTATTCTTAATGATGCAAACTGGGTTCCATTATGCACCCTTGTCACAGGATTACCGAAGGAAACCGAAGAGGACCTATTACACACCCTTGACTTAATCCATCGGATGCGCCGGTTCAAAACCTTCTTTGTTCCTCTTTTCTTTGTCTCTCTCGAAGATTGTGCGCTACGTAAGGAAAAGACCTTGAATCTCCGTCGATTGACTGAGTTGCAGTGGGATATGTTCCTTGAATGTTGGGATCACAACCTTCACCATTGGCGAGACGTTTGGCTTGGTGATATCAAAGAGACATGGATTAATCGGCAAATCATCAAGCTCATTGGTGGGTTCCTGTACCTGAGTTATTATCGATATAAACATGGGGGCAGATCAAAACGGATGCTGTCTCGAATCGCTGGAATTCTTGGGAAGGACTTTCGGTTTCTGCTTCCCTTCGAACACCCCCAAGGTGGAGAGCTTCCTGAATCCCTGAAAATACGCCATAAGAAACGGTTAAGTCTTTTACCGGTTGTGCCAGGTAGTGAAGATGTCCCGCGTGAGTTGCGCTATGCTAACCATGAAGCTCAGTACCGTCAACGTTACTAACCAAGTTATTTGAGTTTTCGAACTGCTTCAACAATAGCCGTTAAAGTTTCTCCTGCTTCAGCGGTGAATACAAGATCGGCTTCTGGGTCAAAGGGCGTAGGTTCTTCATTAATGATAACTAATTGTGCACCACTTTGTTGAGCGATTGTAGGAAGAGAGGCTACAGGGTAAACCACCAAGTATGAACCAATTGCCAGCATTAATTGGCACTTTCTAGCTGATTCAATGGCCATCGCTAGCTCTTTTTGTGGTAAGGCTTCCCCAAAAAAGACGGTATCCAACTTAACAAGTCCACCACAACTTGAACACATCACCGGAATTTGTCGTTTTTTCATTGCGCGTTCCAAGTATTTCCGGTCCACTTGGAATTGACAGACGGTACAGGTGCCACTGAACAGACTGCCGTGAACTTCAATCACATGCTGGCTTCCGGCTTGTTGATGCAAACCATCCACATTCTGTGTGATAACCCCATCCAAGAGCCCTAGCTTCTCAAGTTCCGCTAATTTTGTATGAGCTGGATTTGGTTTGGCATTCAATAAAGTAGGAGCCAGTTCGAGAGCCATTTCCCACCAAGCCTTCGGGTCACTAAGAAACCCATTAATGCTAGCGAATATGGAGGGATCAACTTTTGTCCAAAGTCCATTAGCTCCACGAAAATCTGGAATTCCACTTTTTGTGGAAACTCCTGCCCCTGTCAGAGCAACTGTAAATTGGGAGTCTATAAGCAGTTGAGCGACTTGTTTGATTTGGTCTCCAATCAAAGAGTGATCACCCATGCAAGAAGGCAAGCCACGTGATGAGCCATAAACCTGTGGGTACTTCGATTTCATACAAGTTATAACGGTTAACAGAACTGTTTAAGCGAGGTGCATCTGAATGGCAATGCCACAGCTTGTGATGGCAATTGATGTAGGCACAAGCGGAACAAGAACAGCAGTATTTGCAGCAACCACAGGTTCGCTTGTTGCACAAACCCACCAAGAATATGCTTCATATTTTCCACGACCTACATGGGTAGAACAGGATGCTATAGATTGGTGGCACACCACATGCAGTACCGCCCAGTCAACAATGAAAAAACTGGGAAACCAGGCTGAAGACATCATAGCTGTTAGTATCACAAACCAACGTGAAACCATAGTTCCAGTTGATGAGAAAGGGACTTCGTTACACAACGCGTTGGTGTGGCAGGACCGCCGAACAACCCCGCAATGCCAATTCATTCAAGACGTGCTCGGAGCGGAGACTGTTTACAACGAAACCGGATTAACCATTGACCCATATTTCTCCGCACCTAAGATTCTCTGGTTCAAAAACGAAAAGCCGAAAATTTTTCAAAAAGCCCATAAGTTCCTCCTTGTTCATGATTTCATCCTTCATCGGTTAACTGGAGAGTTCGCCACAGATCATAGCAACGCATCTCGAACAATGCTTTTCGCAGTACAAAAGACAAAATGGTCTACCCTGATGTGCGACCGTCTGGGAATTCCAAAAGAGAAACTTCCTGTTGCTCACCCCTCGGGAATGAAGATTGGTGAAGTTTCAGGAACTGCCGCTAAAGCAACGGGGCTTCCCAAGGGATTACCTGTAGTTGTGGGAGGGGGTGATCAACAGTGTGGAGCAGTGGGGGTTGGCGTTGTCAAACCAGGTCGGGTAAAAGCGACCATTGGAACTGGAACCTTTATTCTTGCTTTTGAAGATAATCCACGGTTTGACCCACAAAGACGACTTCTTTGCAGTTGTCATGCGGTTCCTAACCGATGGGTTATTGAAGCGAGTATTTTCACAAGCGGGATAATTTATCGATGGTTTCGGGATCAATTTGGACAAGAAGAAAAACAGCTTGCTAAGTTATTGAACTCAGATCCCTATGAGTTAATGAATGAACAGGCGAAACAATCGCCCCCAGGATCGAGAGGAATAGTTGTATTACCACATTTTGTTGGCGCTGGTGCACCCTATTGGAATCCGGAAGCCCGTGGAGTGATCGTTGGTCTAGCCTTGGGACATTCACGGGCGGATATAATTCGGGCGATAATGGAAGGTTCATCCTTTGAAGTACGTCGAAATCTCGAAATCATGGGCAGTATAGGTATTTCATTGAAGGAACTGCGTCTGACTGGTGGAGCAACACGGAGCCAGATTTGGAACCAAATTCAAGCCGATATTACTCAGTTAACGGTGCAACGTAGTATGATAGAAGAAGCGACCGCGTTAGGAGCAGCCATTCTTGCAGCGACTGGGGGTGGCCTTTATCGGGATGTTAGTCAGGCGGCTAAGGCAATGGTTTCCAGTGGTGAACGTTACAAACCATCTACAAAGTTGAAAAAACGTTACGATCAGCTCTATGCAATTCATACTGATACCTACCAGGCTTTAGAGAAGGCAAAGGTTTTTTCACAACTGAACACACTTGACTCCTGAGTGTAAATGGCAGAACTTCAACTTCGATATGGGCAAGGACAGGTTCAGCTGAAAATCCCCGACGATAATATCGGTGAGATTGTTCAACCCCGCAAACAAGAAGCATCAAAGGACATTGCAGGTACTCTTCGAACTGCTTTGGAGACACCAATTGGTCTCACATTATCAGAGACCATCACTAATCGTCGTGTGGGTGTGTTGGTTGAAGATGGTACACGAGCAGAACCTCATGAAATTATCCTTGATGAATTAACCCAGCATTTTTCTCCAGCAAAGGATTTGACCTTTATAATTACAACGGGCTCACACGAGCCAAATAGTGCACGTAACCAAGAAATTATCCAAGCAATTCACAAAAGCTGTAAAACTAACAACCTTGAAGCATACCGTGTTCTCGTTCATGATGCACTGCAATCCTCATGTCAACTAGTTGGAGCCACAAGTCGAGGAACTGAAGTTCGTGTAAACAAAGAAACCTTGGAAATGGAGGCCTTTGTTGTTGCAGCGGATATGAAAAACCATTACTTCGCAGGGTATTCCAATGTTCTCAAGAACTTCTTGCCCGGTCTTTGTGATTTCAATACCATTGAGGCAAACCATAGTCTTGCTCTTGAACCCAAGTCCACCTTCGGACGTCATCCTTTCCACCCAGATGCTTCTCGTCGTACCAATCCTGTGGCAGACGATATGCTTGAAGGCATGAACCTGATTCTCAAAAATCGACCTGTTTTTCTTCTAGCCATGGTTACAAGTGGACCTTACATTATGTGGTCAAAAAGCGGATCAATTCAACCAGTAACAAGTGAGGGCTTCCAAGTCATTGACAAGACTGCCTCTTTTACAGTTCCAGCAACAGACCACATCATTGTCACCCCGGGCGGAAACCCCCAAGATGAGAGCCTCTACAACGCCCAACGCGGATTGGAACTGACGAAGAACGCCGTTCGAGATAATGGCGAAGTACTTCTTCTTGCTGAATGTCCAAAAGGGATAGCGCCCACCCAGACGGCTCGCGAATTCTTCTATGATTACTTAATAATGCCTCTTCCCGAAATGATGGCGAAAATTCAAGAGAACTACCGATTGTATACCCATAAGAGCTGGAAATTTGGTGAACTCATCCAACGATTACAACGTATTTGGTTGCACACCAAACTCGATCAAGCACAGGTTGAAACTGCGCATATTTCCTTTGCACCGAATCCCCAAATGATTGTGGACTCGTGGCTTCGAAAGGATTCAGCCGCAAAAATTCATGTCTTTCATGACGCAAATAAAATTGCTGTCTATGCAAGAGATAAATAGTGAAATTGACTTTTGGTGCGTCCAAGATAAATTGGAAATTGTACCGACTTAAATTATTTCAGAAGGAAACGTTAAGAACGGTTCCTGTGCTATATACTCGGTAACAATCCTGGGAGCTCACCGATGCCTGTAGTATACACCTATTGTGAGAAGTGTAAGGCGTATATCGCGATAGACGTCCCGCCAGATATCATCGATAGGCAAAACGTCTTTCCGTTTCCCTACTCGTATGTACATGGAGAACCTGCCCACGTGATTACGATTTATCTTGACCAAGATCTCGTTGAACGTGGACACGAAGTTTCAGAAATCCACGCGGGTAATCAAGTAGAAGTTACGCCAGCCCAGCCTGGTGCACCACCTCCAACCACAACTCCAACTCCAAGTCCCATGGTTGGGACGAAAAGTCGTCGGATTGTTCCCCGTGTTGTCGCTGATTTGGAGAAGCAAAAACTGTCGATTACTGAATTTCGCTTGCTTAGCTTATGTGATGGGAAAACGACCCTGCAAGAGATTGCAGAAAAAATGGGGTTGCAGTTTTTTATTGCAATGCGGATGCTTTTAGACCTCCAAAAGAGGGGTCTTGTAGATTTCGAAAAACGCTTTTAGCTCCAATAACATGAACGAATGATTCATAACGCTATTTGTGAAGTACGAATATGGTGAAATGACATGGGTGTCAAAGGATGGATTGGCTGGCATTTTAAAATGCAAAAAACATCGTTAAATGCTTTCCAAGCTTTAGTTGCAGCAGTAATTGATGATGTATTGCAAAACAGTAAGGGTGACGTCAATCAGGCAAATGATAAGTTATTACGATTAGGTAATGCAATGGCTGAAACGCTATTGTTTGAGTATAGCGATACGATTGGCCAGCATGCAACTACTTTTGATGGTTTTCTAGAAACCTTTACTCTGGCAACGCGAGTAATGCTTGGTAAAGGCTTTGACAACGCCTACTATGACAAGGCGGAAAAGAAAATTGTCTACGCTTTTGATGATTGTCCCATTTGCCAAAATATCCGAATGTCGGATGAATTTCATGGTTTAAAATACTGCAATATTCTCAGCGGAGTATTTCAGCACGTTCTAACTCTCCGTGGATTCAAAAGTGTATGTGAAGAAGTTCAATGTCGAACGTGGGGCGCCGATTCCTGTGTTTGGGAGCTCCGTGAACAATAATGAACCCTTCAATCAACCAGATTCTTTGAAAAGACTTGATTTTTCACCATTGGAAGAAAGTTTGATAAGTTAACCAATGGCAGAGACACGGTGAAGTGAACATCGTGCCTGAGAAGACTTCTGCAATTAGTGGGTTCTATCGTCTTTCCATTCCTGAGCGCGTGAAAAAACTACGTGCCTTTGCTGATCTTACCGATGAAGATGTCGCCATTTTAGAAACTTATAGCGCGCTAGATGCAGACACCGCTGACCGCATGATTGAGAACGTGGTCGGATCGTACGCATTTCCACTCGGTATCGCGACGAATTTTCGGATAAATGGACAGGACTATCTCATTCCCATGGCATTGGAAGAACCTTCAGTTGTTGCAGCTGCATCAAATGCTGCGCGCATGACCCGAAAAACTGGCGGTTTTTCAGCTAGTAGCACAGACCCGGTAATGATTGGGCAAATCCAGGTGGCAGATATCCCCAACTTGAAAACGGCGGAGAAATCCATTCTTGAACAGAAAGAGAATTTGATGAGGGTTGCAAATGCCCAAGACCCTGTTTTGGTGAAGTTTGGTGGTGGAGCTCGTGATTTACAGGTTCGATCCTTGGACACTATGATGGGACCGATGCTTGTTGTTCATCTTTTGGTTGATGCTCGTGATGCGATGGGCGCGAATGCTGTAAATACGATGTGTGAAGCGTTGGCACCACTAATCGAGGATTTGACGGAAGGGAAAGTGTATCTTCGAATTCTGTCAAATCTAGCTGTGTATCGCCTTGCTCGATCTGAAGCGACATTTCCTGCCAAAGGGCTAGGTGGCTCGAAAGTGGTTGATGGGATTTTGAAAGCATATGCCTTCGCGCAAGCAGACCCTTACCGTTGTGCCACTCACAACAAGGGAATTATGAACGGCATTGATGCTGTATTATTATCAACAGGACAGGATTTTCGGGCAGTTGAGGCAGGGGCGCACACTTATGCTGCAACTCGAGAGGGAGGTTACCAATCTCTTACCCACTATGAAAAGACACCAGAGGGAGACCTCCGAGGTGTCATAGAATTACCAATGGCAGTGGGATTAGTGGGTGGGGCGACCCGAACGCATCCTGTTGCGCGATTATGTGTCAAAATCTTGGGCGTCAAAACCGCTAATGAACTTGGTCAAATTATTGTAAGTGTTGGGTTGGCCCAAAACTTAGCAGCGTTACGTGCACTTAGCCAGGAAGGAATTCAAACCGGGCACATGAAACTTCATGCCCGTAACGTTGCGGTGGCTGCAGGGGCTACGGGTAAAGAGGTTGATCAGGTTGCACAGAAGATGATTTCAGAGAAACGAGTTCGTTTCGATCGTGCCGAAGAAATCCTCACCGAGTTCCGAAAGAAAAAAGCCTGACACAACAATTTCTTATACACATCAGTCCCTCATATGTAGTGAAGACTCACAACGCGTGGCTGCACTCAAGTGAATATCTAGCGGTGATGCATTAAATGAAGCAATACCTTGGGATGATTGAAATCCTTGGCGAAGGAGGCGAAATGCAGCCTCTTCATTGGAATCCCAAACATCTAGTTGATGGGCGAGCAATACTTATTGTCGATGAAGCCGAAGGCATCGTTTGGGTATGGTTAGGTCGAGGAACCTCTATGTTACAGCGAACAACCGCACTTCGTCAGGCTCGGTTTATTATGAAGAATGGCATTCATGTGGATGAAATCCAATTTGGTACAAAGTGTACGAATTTCATTGAAGTGCCGGGAGATTTGGGGAGTTCAAAAGTGTCTCTTCTTAAGAATCTTTTAGAGGATACACCGAAGACATCTGATTATCTCGTTGTGGTCGAAGAAGAAGCGAAGATTTCTACGTTTGAGGAATCCTTCCAAGAGAAAGTTGAAGTGATTGAGCAAACGATTGTTCCTGAACCGATTAGACGAGTGACCCCAATTCGTCGCCGGATACTAACCTACGAGGAACAGCTAGCAACAAAAGTGCTCTTTGCTGTCGCCGATTGTTATGGTCAGGCTACAATGAATCCCATTGGACCGAATGAATTTCAGGTTTCTGTACTCCGATTACAAATGCGGTTTTTCTGTCAAGGTGACGCGATTCTGTTCTCAGAAATCCGTGCTGCTGGTCAGGAAGATATTGATGCTTTTACACGATGTTATGGTCAACAGCCTGAGCTAACCTCAGAAGGGCAATTATACATAGCATCTACTCTCACATCCGCCAAACCAACACCATCAACTGATGAGAAAACAGTGTCAGTAGTAGATTCGATGCGTGAACAGTTATCCCAGATTAGCCAAAACACACCAAAGGAAGAAGAGGATAAAAAAGAACCCGACGAAGAAGAAGAGGACCCAGAGGAAGAGAAAGCCGAGGAAGGTGGATCTTCCGAATTCGATCTTTTTGACTAACTTCTCCCTAAATTCGTTGACAGGATAACGGTTCTTTCTTGCATAACAAGGAGAGAAAGAGTTCTAAGCATGGGTTGAGACTTTTTCAACACGGAGCCATGGATTTTGACGAGTAAATTCAAAAAGAGATTGAGTAAACCGTTCTAGATCTTCGAGCTCGATCACGAAATGGTATCGTCCTTCTCCGAGAGGTAGTTTACTGATAATGCGTCCGTGTTGGTTGAGTAGTAGATTTATCCAACCAGTTTTTGTGGCATTTTCTTCGCGGGTTGAACCTCGATAGGAAAGCGAAATGTTAGCTTTCATGGTTTAGCCTCACCTGTGTGTAGTTCTTTGGCAACTGAGCCGACTTAAACCTTTCCAAAATAGGCAGGGGGACCTGTTTGAGGGGCTTCATTAAATGGAGAATAGGTGTTTGCAGTCCGAGAGGCGCCAAAGTAGTAAGCCACAAGATCATACGTAATATCAAAAGTCCAAAAAGCAAATGTGTGAATAAAGGTGAAAGACCCCAAGAATGGCAGAAGAAACACGGCGATTTTTAGTAAAGGTCGGTGCATAAGCACCTGGCGAAAGGTGGGGCTCTGAAGTTTCGATGCTTCTGAATGGAGCAACTCGTCAAGGAGGGAAACAACAAAGACAACGATAAGAGTTGGAAGAATGAAAAAAAAGACGTTAAGAATTCGAAAAATACTGAGGGGAAGGATTGTGATAACTAACACGAAGAAGTAGTCGTTGTCAACTTTTCGCGTTGCAACTAAACCGAGGATAATTCCCATCGCGAGAATTGCAGTAAAAATATCTAAAAAAATCCAGATATTAACCAGTATTACTAGTCCAAAGGTGATTAACCAGAGGTAAATTTTGGAACTGTGAAACTGGGTTGGATCATCTGTTGTGTAATCTAAGATTTTGATACCTGCACCGATGAGTGCGTAAGAAATAATTAGGCTAATTGCAAAAGGAAGTGAGCTCATCATCTCAGGCCCGTAGTTTGTAGTGGATTAACCAGCGATGTTTTTGAGTTCGTGGGCCACTAATTGCTTGAGTTCCTTTGGAGTTTTAGGATCCCATTTGAAGGTGAGTTTACCTTTGCTTCGTTTCATCTTGTGAGTGAGTCCGTCGATACCTTCGATAATGACTTCTTCAGAGTCCCCTTTGCTGCGGTATTCGATATGGACTTGTTGATGAACACGAATTATCGCCATGAGGGCAGCTTCTAAATCGAGTTTGGTTGCTTTCACCGAGGTTTTCGGTGGGGTTGGTGCAGCTTTTACTTCTCGCGTTGTTGTTTCCGTCGGTGTTGGAGCACTTGTGGAGATTGGAGCGGCAGGAGCGCTTCCCTGGAGATACCCAACGATGAGCGTTCCTTTTGGATTAGGAATTGTACTGATTTCCATGGGTGCTTCAAGCATGGCAACAAGATTTGAGTAGTTATTTGATGTAGTGGGATCTTCCATACTGTCTTGATCAACGAGAACGAGTGAATATCCACGCCCTAATGTTTCATCTCCAATTCTTTGACCCTCGGTTGTTATTTGCTCAGCTTTTGCTTTCGCGGTCCGACGTTTATCGTACTGAACACCACTGCCCATCCAGAACCAAAGGGATTTGTTTTGTTCATCGACGATGGCAATGCAAACATCACCTTGAAGTTTTCGGGCTCCAGGACGAATTGACCGTACAAAGCCTAAGCCTCCAATTTCCAACATTATTAGTCGTGTCATCCGCATCTCACTCCAGGACCATAATCAGATAGTAAACTTAATAGTTGTTAAAGTATCTTTGACCTCGAAATACCTACCTCATAATGATAAGTAGACATTTTTTGCCAAGGTCTGGTTTAGAATTTGTAACCGCATTTATTAAGTTGACCCTGAGCATGCCATGACAGGAGTATCTGATACAGTTCCTGCAAAACGTGGGTTTTTCACTAGCGTGTTAAAGGTCTGCAGAAGCAAGTCGATCACGTAGAAGTCCGAGGATATCATTTCGTCTTCCACGAAAATCGTACCGTTGTAGGAAGTGAACCGAACTTTGACTAACTTCAACCTGGCAGATGATGCCATCGGGATCTTCTATCGAATACCGGGAGCCTTCTTCGATTTTCATGACACTGACATAACACATTGGGAAAAAGTCAAGAATGGATGAGATGAGAATCCCGACACGAATTATTCCAAGGTCTTGTAGTTCGCGAGAGGGTTGGGGAGCAACTGTTTCAGTACTTGGTTGTGTTGGGACAGTCTCAGTTACAGTTTCGGTAGGTGTGGCGATTTTTTTAGCAGGTTTCGGAGTAGGAGTCGGTTCAGGTGGGGGAGGAGTAGCAGAGGGGGTTCCACTAAATCGGCCCAATACACCTTCTGTGATTTTGAATTTTTGACCGAGAGTGTGGGTTAGTTGGTCGTAAAAGCCTTTGATTTCGGGGTCATCAAGGATGTCCCCGTCGATAATTTCGATATTAGTTACATCCCGTCCAATTCGGTATGGACCGAGTTGGTATCCGGCACTGACCAGTGATCGGGCTTTGCGTTGAGCGGCACGCCGTTCGACAAGGGTAGTTGTTGCGCCTTGCCATAGCCATACTCGTTCTTTGAGTTCATCGATGGCAATCACAATGCGGTCTTGAGTAAGTGCCTCAGTTGAGAGAGGGAGTGGTTCGATGATTCCTGAAGAAAATTCGAGGAGTAACACAAATTTATCTGCCATAATTCTTCGACCCGCTGGATGCTATTCATAGATAGCGATTCATATCCTCATATAATTTTACAGGCACAATAATTTTTCTTGTGGAGGGGTTGTTATCTCATGGCCAGTTTTTGTAACTGCCACGTTGATTTCACTTCGAACCCCAAAATCTCCTTTGAGATAGATTCCAGGTTCAACAGAAGTAAGAGTATTGGGAAGTAGGAGTCGGGTTTCGGGCATTTCATAACTGTCTAAATTCGCGCCCCTTCCATGTGATCGAACATCAATACTATGTCCGGTCCGATGGAGTATTGCTTCTTCAAACCCTGCCGCGATTATGATTTCACGAGCCTTTTCGTCTGGAATATACGCAGGAGTGTTTGGTTTAATTGCAGCGGTAGCAGCTTTTCGAGCTGCAACAATGGTGTCCCAGACAGTTTGAATCTTTGAAGGAACCTTTGAACCAGTAAAGGCCATGTGTGTTATATCTGCGAATATTTCCCATTTTGCCCACAAATCTATCATGAGCAGCTGGTGTTTCTTAATAGGAACATTTTCTGCGGTATAATGGGGATTTGATGAATTGGCTTGGACAGCAACCATGGGTCCATTAATATAAGTCAGGTTTTCTTCGTCAAGGAGATTCCGCATGTATTTTGCCACTTGCGCCTCGGTAATTGCCCCTAATTGGTCTTTTACAAACTCAAAGGTTTGATGCATGATTTTAGTTAGTGTTTTAGCAGCTCGTTTGTGACTGGTGATTTGTTCGTGACTAAGTACTGAGTGAACAATTTGCATGAGGTTTTCTCCGGTTTCCCAGGTCACATTTGGAAGTGCCTTATGAAGATGGATGTATCTTCCCGCGGTTAGAATATCGGTTTGGGGATTCTCGGCGAAGTTTATGGCTATGCGTTGAAATCCTTTGGTTTGTTGTTTGATAGTCTGAAGAAAGGATGTTTGGGTTCGAGTATCAATGGTTTGAATTGATGGATGGATATCGATGAGCTCGTTGCCTTCAACCGGTGATTTGATTATGGTTATGGGATCGGTTGTTGTAA
>JAEOSV010000098.1 GCA_016840185.1 Candidatus Hermodarchaeota archaeon
AATTTCGAAAAGATGCCTTCATCGACACTTATGGACCAGAAATTGGTGACTGTGAGATATTGGATCTCAATTATTTTGAGTCGTACTTCTTTAACACGGCATAACGTGCAAAAGATATGAAGATAGCTAGAATTGGTAAACATTCTTGGCTCATCCTTGGTTGGCTTTAACTCCTAATCCAGTTTATTTTGGTTCATTCAACTTCTAAAGAACATAGATACATCCACATCCAAGGCCTTCGCTGGTGAAGACTAGGGGGTTGCCGTTGTCCCACCGAAGGTCCGAGTCCTGCTGTTACGGTTAGATTCTCATTCCCAGCACTACGAAGTTCGGGTAGACCAAAAAGGCGACTAACCTGTTTTACCTCATAATTTATTTAAAGAACAGCAACATATGGAGAGAAGCCACTTTGCCAGATGTACCTGGTGAAGTGATGCAACTAATTGGAGGCAGATAATGGTATGTACTTTATGATTACGTTCAAGTTTCCACCCCATAAAGGGGAGGAAATCGCCAAGAAACTCATGGTCGTCACACAATCCGACTTAGCGACAAAAGGTCCCAAATACGTCAAACAACTCCACATCTTCAACGTCCTCAAAAAGAACGTCAAATCCTATTCCATCTGGGAAATCGATGACGACAAAGTTGCTGACGGACTGCGTTACATCTACAAAATCGTTGCACAATATTTACCCATTGAGGGCGTGAAAGTGCTCATCGAACCCCTCATGACCATGGAAGACTCCCTAGCCATCTACGGCATCAAAATTGATTAACCACGGTATAATGAATATCATCTCTCATTCATAAGCGACAAGTCTAAACGGTTAGAGCCCATAAACCATCGACATAATCTAAGCGTCAAGAGAGAGCGTGTTGCAAATTCGATTACAACCAAAGCATAAGATATTTGGCTATGAAACAGGCGAAGTCATCGAGTTCACATGTACTCGATGGTGAAGCACATGGCAACCAATAGAATCAAGGCAGAACACATCAAACCATCAAAGATAGGCAGTATACGCGTGGTGGATGGGGAAGCCGCGATATGTGAGAGTTGTTCTGATTATCTTACCGATGAGGCCAGATTTGGTGATGGTTACGCTGAGCGCCTTTTCTACGCTCGAACGGAATCTGACGTCGTTGCGGTTGTCAATTTGGCAAATGAGACCAATACCCACATCACCATCTCTGCTGGACGTACAGGATTGGCGGGGGGTGCCGTCCCTCAAGGGGGGATCCTCCTTTCACTAGAATACATGGATAAACTGCGTGGAGTTGGGTTTGATAATACCAAAAACAAATGGTATATTCGAGCCGAACCCGGTGTGACGCTGGAAACACTTAATTCTGCGGTCCATAAGCGCCAACTTGATCCTCTAAAAGGACAAGGTTCAAAAGACGAGCAAGAAGCCCTCGACAAGTTACTCAAGGACCCCACAACTTATTTCTTCCCTCCTGATCCCACAGAAATGACCGCACATCTCGGTGGATCTCTTGCTGCGAATGCATCTGGAGCAAGATCGTTTCGGTATAAGGCGATTCGCCAATGGACGAAACGCATCCGAGTCGTATTAGCGAATGGAAATATCCTCGATATCCCCCGTGGTGCCATTTTCGCTAAAAAAGGCGTTTTCGATATCGAATTGACGGACGGAACAGTCCATCATGTCAAAGTCCCAAACTACGTGATGCCTTCAACGAAAAACGCAGCTGGATTATTTGCTCATCCGGGAATGGATCTAATTGATTTATTCATTGGTTCAGAAGGAATACTTGGGATAATCACAGAAGCTGAAGTCTGGTTGGAAGTCTATCCTGAACGGAGTTTAACCATTTTTGCCTTCTTTCCAACTGAAAAAGCAGCTCTGGATTTTGTGAAAGATATCCGCGATGAGTCTAGCCCAGTGCAACCAACACTAGTGGAATATTTTGATTCTAATGCGGTTCAGATGCTTCGTGATGCCAGAGCCAAAGGCATTGCAGGTGTCACGGTTCCTCCACAGGTCGAAAATGCTGAGGCAATTATTTTCTTTGAAATCCCCTTTGCTGAAGCGGAAATGGAACCAACGTTTATGGCAGCCCAAAAACTCTTGAGCAAATATGGCATTGGCATGGATGACACGTGGGCAGGAATCGACCCAGGAGATCTTGATAAGATGAAAGCGGTTCGACATTTGATTCCTGAAACGGTGAACGCCTTGATCGCTCAGCGGAAGCAAACGTATCCTCAGGTCCATAAACTCGGTACGGACATGGCTGTCCCGGATGAACACATGGAAACCATGATTGCCTTCTACAAGAAAACCCTTGATGATGCGGGTATGGAATACATTATGTTCGGGCATATTGGTGACAATCATCTCCATGTGAATATTCTTCCCCGAACTGATGAAGAAGTCGACCAAGGTATGGAAATCTATAAACAATTTGCAAAGAAAGCCGTTGAGCTAGGCGGCACTGTGAGTGCCGAACACGGAATTGGAAAACTCAAACGCCCCTTTCTTCGTATCATGTATGGCGATGAAGGGCTAGATGCAATGGCAACCGTTAAACGGACGTTGGACCCGAATTGGTTACTGAACCCAGGGAATATGATACCAAAACCTGGTGAATCGTTAGAAGCCATTGAAGAGTAAATCATAAACTAGTATACCCTACTGAAACACATAACGATAAGCTATCTTTCAGAGGTTATCAGGAATGGTTCCAGAAGAAACGTTGAAACTTGCGGCACTTCAGATTGAACCTGCTGTAAAATTGTCCGACACATTTCTTCAGATTGAAACACTCCTCAAAAGAGCCTGTTCTGAGCTAGACTCACTGGATTGTATTGTGCTACCAGAGTAT
>JAEOSV010000099.1 GCA_016840185.1 Candidatus Hermodarchaeota archaeon
CAAGAGATTGGTAAACCCACTCTTGAAGACGTATTCAGAAAGTTTCCGAAATAGCCTAAGCCCAGTGAAAGCCCGATGAGTATGAGTGTTGAATACTTGTGAGCAGTATGTCAAGGTTAAAACAGGAAAACAAATGCAGTATCGCCACTTTAGCTGGTGGATGTTTTTGGTGTACTGAATCCGTGTTCAGTCACGTTAAAGGAGTAGCTAAGGTAGTTTCCGGGTATACAGGTGGAGAAACTGATTCTCCGACATATGAACAAGTGTGTTCGGGACGAACGAGTCACGCCGAAGTGGTTCAGATCACCTTTGACTCTGAAACCGTTAGTTTCCGCGAGCTACTCGAAATCTTTTTTGCCACTCATGATCCCACAACTTTAAATCGTCAAGGGAATGATGTCGGGACACAGTATCGCTCGGTGATTTTCTATCATGATGAAGAGCAGAAACACCGTGCTGAAGAATTAATCAAAGAATTAAATGAGTCAGGTGCCTTCGCTAACCCGATAGTTACGATCCTTGAGCCAATCACTGTCTTCTTTGAAGCCGAGGAATATCATCAGCAGTATTTTGAACGAAATCCGAACCAAGCCTATTGCCAAGCTGTAATTCCTCCGAAGTTGGCGAAACTACGAAAAGGATTTGCAGAGAAGCTAAAAACGCCATCTTAAAGTTAAAATATTCCTAGCTAGTCCCAACCATATTCTTTGCGTACACGTTTAGGGAGTAATTTTCTAAATGCTTGAATAATCTGATTTTTAGGGGTTTCAATGTCTCCAACAATGTTGATGTTATCAAGATTGATTTCCCCTAGCCCTCGTTTCTGAGCTTCTTGTAATACAACCATCTCCGATGGTTCAAAACCCACCATGTGCATGCCCACGGCCTCGACCGCAAATGCATCCGTTCCGACGATGAGAAGTTCTGGAGAAACTGTGATTCGCTTCTTCTTCCAACCAAGAAATACACGTGTTACATCTAGTACAGCCAAGTCAATTCCACCAACAGCTTCATACATATCAAGAAGTGCTGTCGAGAGGTGATCATGGAATCGAAATTTCTTTGTATCAAGGATTAGTCCAAGGAGATTCTTGATTATAAACCCCATATTCATCAAATCCTCTAGCCCCGCTTTCTCGTAGCGTCGTGGGACGTGAGTGCTGACAAATGTTATTGGGTCTAAGAGAGTTTGGGAAAAAGGAATCTGTTCGCCTGCAACTTTCACCAATTGGGTGTTTTCATCGTCTGACAAATTGAAAGGAATTGCCTTCTCGTTGTAACATTTGTTCCAAATCTCTAATCGCTTTAATCCCGGGCCAGCTCCACTATCTGATTCAGTAATGAGAATCTTGGTGGATTTATCAAAGGCTGAAATAATAGAATTGATTGTCTTTACGGTGGAGCAAATACCCGTCTCGGGATTGTAGATCCCAACTTTGACCACTACTTTTCGGTTTGGATTATTGAGGTCATTAAGACCACCAATGGCTTTGATAGCCCTTGGGAAGGCATCTATGGGCACTACTGCGACGGTTGGTTTTATAGTAATCAACCCAGATGTTGTTTGTTTCCTTACTATTGTTCCTTTAGGATTATTTCAAACATTTCCAAATCAGAACGCATTTCTGCGAAATTCACAGCTATTGGAGCATTTGTCGAGAACATGAAGTTAGCACGTAACGGAGTGGCGCTCCAACCAGCTACTTCGATTTCTTTCGCAATTTCGTACACTAATCGCTTCCACGCAAATTGGTATCCTGGCCGGATAGCAGTGAAACGCATCACTACACGTGGTTCCTTACCTAAAAGAAACAACTGATCGGGTTCGATTCGGAGTGGAGCACTAGCTGCAATGACTTGACCCTTATCGAAGAGAAGAACCGCATGGCCATCTTTAAGCACTCGTCCTTTGAAGTAACTCTCTCGTGCTTCTTCAGTTTGAAATTCTCCAGCCAGTGTAGGATCAGCCTTCGATATTTCATATAAATATTTGAGATCCTTGGTGGTTGCAGCCCGACTTGTCAATGATTTGAGTTCCTTACTCAACTTCCATTGACTGACTTCTTTGACATCAAAATCAAGTACATACCGGTACAACCTTTCATCCTCAACAAATCCTTTCCCTTGCCAAAAGGCAAGTTGTTTGTCCGCGATTTTCGCTGAAAAAACTACAGTTGTGGCAAGCTCCTCTGTTTCCTTACGTTTTTTCAAGAATGTATACAATTCATCGAATAACTTAGTTTGAACCTCAGCAGGAGCGCTTGGAAGGGTCCAGGGATACCCGATGTATGTTCTACCTCGTTCTGAGCTCGAATCACGCGAGGTGATGTATGCAAGAGGCTCACCTTCTTCTGTTATAGCATAACGTGTCATTTTTGAATCACGAGTCATGTTCCGAGCACGAATTTGATCAGCTCTAGCTGGAAGCCCTGAAGCGCCAGTATAGATTTTGGCTTGAAGTTCTTCTAGCCCTTGGTCAGGCTCCCAATAACGATATACGATTTTCAAAAGGTATTATCTCCATTGAAACGAGTCTGAAATTCTCGTTTAATGAGAATGTTTGTTCAGTAAGTGATATTTAATTCTTGCTGTATAAGACAAAGCAGAGGTGTTGGCCTTAGATACGCTCCAATGGAGAAATACCCAGCAAATACAAAGTATTTGAAAGCACTTGGCGACATAATGAAACGAGAAGGAGTCGTGCGTCTTTCAGTGCAGGGGTTTCCGCTTTGAGAACCGGGCAGTGATTGTAGAAGGAGTTGAAAGCAACACTAAGAGCATGAGCATATTCAGCTAAATGGAATAATTCAATTCGCGTTCCCCAGACTTCTCGTTTGATGGCACGAACTATTTCAAGGAGGACTTCGGGAAACCGGCCAAGGAGCTTAATCAGTTCAGCTTCAAAGGGGCTATTTAATTCACTCAATCGCGCTTTAGGGGGTGCTGCTTCTTTACGAAGAATCGAACTAGCCCGGGCATGAGTATACATGAGGTAGGGAGCAGCATTGCCGTCGAAGTTGAGCATATCTTCCCATTTGAATATAATTTGTTTTTCCACGGCGACTTTGAGAAGTGAGTAGCGGACTGCGGCAGATCCAATTGCTTCGGCGACTTGTCGGAGGAACTGGGAAGCTGCATCGGGATTCCGTTTTTTCACCTCTTTTCTGGCACGGCGTGTAGCTTCTCGAATAACTGCGTCGGTGCTAAAGCCAATCCATGTACCTTTTCTTCCTGAAAATTTGGCATCGGGAAGTGTGACGAATTCGTATGCGAGATGATAGTAATTGGCTGAAGCTTTCTCGTACCCCAAGGTTTTCAGAGTCAAGTA
Source organism: Candidatus Hermodarchaeota archaeon (assembly GCA_016840185.1). Next base: position 3,329 of record JAEOSV010000099.1, read on the forward strand.
GACAGTGCGTTGGGCTTGGCTTTGTGGCATACCAATGACGTTGTAAATGATATCGGCGGGATGATAATGTCCTTTTTCACCATGTTCGGTGGTTGTCCAGAGTTGGCGATCATTAGTTTTGGGGCTTTTGAAAGGTTTGTATTTGAAAGGGTCTTTGATTGTGCCAAATTTCCAGAAATGGAAAGCAATATCTTTCCCAGTGTATGTAGCAACTCCATCAGATCTGACTAACACCTTATCGGTATCCTTCAATTGTTGGAATTCCTCATAGGCACTCAGATCTACAATAACGCATCCAGCCTTTTCTCCCGATTTCGGACGAGTAGTTGTTGGAGCTTCAAGCATTTTCTCTAAAGCTTCAGCGAATAGTCCCGTATGAGCGATGTTACTTTCCCAGACTAACAGATCATGATGGACGTTGAGCTGGCCGTGGGTTTTATGGTGAGCCCGGAGGACTCTTTCTGACATCTTTCTTACTTCTGATGCGACTTCGTTGTTGCCCTGTTCCATGAGTTTCAGGTATTTGCGCACCTGTGATTCGTCATACTTGTCTTGGGCATCCACATAGAGGCGTCCAATGACGTGATCATATTTTCCTTTGTATTGTGAGGCGTCTAAATGTTTCAGAGCCCAATAGGCTACTGCGATTTGGAGTCCCAGGTCATTGATGTAGTCCATTCGGGTGACGGTATATCCGACGGTTTTCATCAGGCGTGCGGCTGTGTCTCCTAAAACTGCGTTTCGTGCATGACCAACATGGAGTGGGTTATTGGGATTTACAGCAGGGTATTCCACAACCACATGTTTTCCCGAATACTCTGTTGAGTGACCATAGGATTCGCCGCTTGCTTGTATTGCATCTACAACAATGCGACGGTAGGGAATGATATTGATGAAAAAGTTCACGTACGGTCCTTGCGCGACAACCTGTTCAATTACCGGAAACCGAGTGGGATCAAATACGGCAAGATCTTTTGCAATCTCTGCGGGACTTTTCTTTAACTCCTGAGTAAGATGAAATGCAGCAGTACAAGCAAGGTCTCCATACTGTGGGTCTGCAGGCACTTCTAAGTAACGACTGAGATCTTGACCACTGGTGAGGTTAAGAGCCTCTGTGACTTGTTTCTCGAATTCAGCCCAAGGATTTTCGACTTTCACCATTATCCGTATCCTGTTGAGAGTACGCAGAGCCAGCCTTTTTTCTCTTTCGTCGCGTCGTGGTTTTGTAAATAACATCAAAAATAGGAACAAAACGATTAAAATAGGGGGCGTTGTAACTCGCCTGTCTGTATGTTGGGCCCGTGGCCAAGTGGATACGGCGACAGGCTTCGGACCTGTAGATCCGGGGTTCAAATCCCTGCGGGCCCGCCAATACCTTTTCACGTAAATTTGTTCAATAGGGTTTACGTTCTTGGAGGACCTGTTATTGAGTGAATTCAAAGACAACTACTTTGTGATGAATTTCCTCTACTTGATTGCTTTGAAGCGACCTTTTAGTTTCTTGAGGACGCTGGGGAGGGTTGTGTATTCCATTGATGATGGAGGAAGACGATGTGGTTCAAAGGGACCGTGGCGTCGTAAGTAGTCAGTCACATACATGCATTGATCGCGGGTTAGGTCCCATGCAACATCATCAAAGACATCAATGGGTTCAGTTAATATTCCATTTTTCATGCTGAAGGCCAACCCAGTTACGCGTGGGGGACCATCAAATCGTGTGCATTGTGAATAATGGAGAGGCACGGGCATAAGGGGACCATTATGGCTGCCGCGCATCCACCCTGTGACAAGATGTCCAAGAGCAAACCCTTCAAGAACCTCACCGGTTGCAGGAAAACCGCTTTGGGCACGGACGATGGCTGCAGGGTCATCTTTGCCAATGTATTTTCCAGCAACAGCATAGAGTTTTTCTGTTGAGATTACAGCCCCGATACCTCGCGATTCATCCCGAGAATATACTCGTTTGATGACATAATCTTCGGTTGAACCGATTAGCGCCAAAAGGTCGTAGGTTTCACCGGGGGTTTCCAGTTTCACCATTTTATCATTTTTAATGTCAAAGACTTCGAAGATGAATCCATCGTGCATCTTCGGATCAATGATTAACCCAGCCGTGTTGAAGGGATCAGCAAATATCCGATAGATAGGTAAATTATAAGCACCG
>JAEOSV010000100.1 GCA_016840185.1 Candidatus Hermodarchaeota archaeon
GTACGTTATATTCCACATCCCATTGAAGAGTTACTGGATCAAGAACCTGAATGGATAATTGTATCCGGCTAATCTCTAATGTCACGAAAAGAGTTTGCGGTTCACAATGTAAATAGGAAAGATCGATTTGGATTGTGTGCGAGCCGATTGTACTTACTGAAGTATTTAAGGTGATGATGTAGGTGCCTAACCCTGTATCAACAATTGAATAATAGCCTAGGGTCCAAGAAACATTGATACTGGCGAGAGATATTTGGACACCGGGATGATCTAAGTCGAAATATGTGATGGTAAAGGTTGCATTATCCCCAATCGGAACCGCTTGAAAATCTGGAATGGCTTGTGCCGCTGTCCGAATTTTTTCGATTCGAAAGATAAGGATGTTAGTTGCATCACGATGGTGGGGTTTTGTTGCCCAGATATCCAACTGGTATGTTCCTTCAGCTTTAAATTCGGTTTGTATTGTAATATTGTAAACACCAGGACCAGTGTTATTCACGCTGTAGAAGAAGGGATTCCAATTACACCCGATGCTTGCACCAGAAATGGGGAGAAAGGGTAAGTGTGAAGTGTCATTGAATTGTAGGATAATAACAAGAATGTCTCCATGTGGAATGAGTGTACCGTAGGGGGTATCAGTAATTAAGAGGAGGGTCTGAACATCGCTGACCTGAAATGAGACAACGGTTTGTGTTGTTTGGTAATGCGCTTTCGTGAACGTTATGGTCAGCGAGTAGGTTTGGAATCCTTCAGGTACACTTGCGGTATTTAGGAGAATGAGGTAGGTGCCGTTCTTAAAATCAGTAATCCAGTAATCCGTTCCATTTGTTTCCCAAAGCCCTTGCCCAGGGAAGGTGATAGATGCATCGCGAAGGCCTTGATTGGATTCAGTGTCATTGAAGGTGAGGATGATAGTGACGTTATCGCCCCAGGGAATGTTGGGTGGTGAAGCGAAGCCGATACCTAGTGTGAAAACTGGACGTATTATTAATTCATAGCTGAGTAATTTGGTTTGATAATTGCTTTTGGAGAAATTGAGGAGAATTGAATAAGTGCCTTCTGCTGCGTTACCATCCAAGTATATTGTGTAGGTACCATTTTCCCAATTCTGAAAAGTTGGTGCAGGAAGACCAGGGTCGGTTTCATTTGTAAGGATTGCATCGGTAATATTATTATTTACTACCGTTACAATACCGTAGTAAGTGACAGATATGGCGAATGTTCCGCTCCAAGGCAGAATAATTGTAGAACTCTGGTAATCGGTGGTCAGGTGAGTCTTTCGGCTTTCCACAAAAAGCTGAATTAAAATGGTCTGAGAGGCATGACCCGCCTTTGTGATATTTACATAAATATTCGTTGCCAAACCAGCGGTGAGACTGCTTGTATTAACCATATAATGATAGTAACCATCGCCAAGTTCCCCCATGTTTTCAAGCGGGGCAGTTCCGATCAGGATTTGTTTTGAATCAGCTGATTCGATTCCAGTTGTGTTTCCATCAAAATGGTAGAACACTGTTACATTTAGAAATTCATTCCAATAGAGATGAACGTCATAATTGTCGGATGTTTGATCGAATAAGGTCCAGCCATCGCCGATTGGCGGATACTCAATTTGAGTTCGTTCAACATCTAAATCCGTTGCCCAAAATCCAATGTCAATAATAATGAGGAAGTAATGGGTTTGATATTCCCAGCTTGTATCTGTGATGCGCATCGAAACGTTGTACCTGACACGTTCAAGTGACCCATAACTGGCATCATTTTTCGAAAAGGTTCGGTCAACGGGATTTTGAGTAAATTCACCCGTTCCAACTTCAGTCCAGCCTGTTGGTCCGGTGGGATCATCATATCGTGTGTAGTTTACAATGACATCAGGCCATGTGGCTGACTCATCCAAGACATAAGCGTTTTGAAATGGATCAAAGAATTTGACAAGACAGGTGTATCCGGCAGTAGCAGAGGTTTCTCCAGTATATTGGTAAGGTCCTGTGTTTTGTGTGGGTTTTATCATGACTAATTCGATTGTATTGACTAGGTTGAAAGTGAAGCTAATTGCTGTTCCTTCATCGTAGCTCTTATTGACACATCCATATCGATTAAGTTCCACATACACTATTGCGTTTTGATTTGGTTGCATGAGAGTGGTCGGAACTGATGTTTTATACGCCTCTCCTTGGAGCGTCATCATGACATATTGGGTCACGAGGTTGCGATCAAGATAGCGAACACGTGCAAGAGCAGCATCAGTGATGGGCGTATGGGTTTGGCTGTTATTCCATATAACTTCAATATCAATAGAGTCACCCCAACTGAAAGATGTGCCATCAATCCAGTCCACACGGGTATAATCTGTGTCAATAACCACGATGAAATTTGTTTGAAGATTTCCACATTGGGTATCATTGTCAAAGGCGACGGTGACGAGCCATTGTTGTCCTAAAATATCATCTGTGATATCCGTATGCTGCCAAACATCAGTCACAAACGTATTATTATTTGGATAGAAATCTACCGAGGGATCATTATGCCATCTAGTGCCGTTCGGATAATAGATACTAACGTTTCCGAAATTTGAGGGAGAAGCAGCTATGGGTTCTAATTCTGCTATTATACGGATGTAGTCTCCTTGGAGGTAGTAGTCATTTGAAGTAAGATTGGTCCAGGATTCAGCAAGTCGCCGTTTCTGAAGGATGATTTCTCGCACGTAATTTTGGCTTGTGACATATATTGAACAAATTTCACCTACTTCCGCTTCGCCATCTCCAATTTTAACAAAATTTGTGGCAGGATGAGCGAGGTGAACTGATAATGGTCCTAAACTTCCACTTGCAGTTGCACTTGAGGCATCCCAACCGTTCTGGAGGTGGAGTCCAAATGAATACCCTTCATGCCCTGAAGGAGGTCGGCCCGAAGGGACAGTATATTCTAGGGTCCATGTTGGCATTCCGTCCACCGGTGCAGAAAAGGAAGTTGTTGCAGCACTGGGAGTAACGGATTTAACATGCATGGCATATTCGTAATTAAACGTCAGATTTCCATAGATTGTAGAATAAAATTGGAAGATTTGATCGGTGCTCCAACAATTGGTAAATGGTATGGCTTCGACTAGGTTGGTGTCTGCATAGATATCGACACTCCCAGTTTGAAGGTCGAGTGAATCGATGAATGGTTCTCCATTTAGAGTTAGATTAGCTTCACTTGGTGTTACTTGAGACCCGATGATATATCGGAAATGATCAAAGTAAATATGGCCTTTCGCATCTTCGTTCTTTTCCACGGTTTTTTCCAATGTAATCCGTAGCAAAAATTCTCCATTAATGTAACGAGTTGTGGGAATTTCGCGTGCACTCCAGTGATCGCTGATTTCATCCTTTAGGTCTTTTAGATTGGTTGTCCATTCGCCTTTGATGGTTCCTTGGTTCCAGATCGCCACTGTTAATTGATAATAGTCTTTGTCGCTGATATCCCCGGATAATCGGATGTCAAATAACAGCCTTGCTGAATTAGGAATAAAGGTAGCCGTATAATTAAACTCGTTGTCAATATAGGAAGTTCTGTAACCCAATAATTTTTTGTTTGGAAATTCAACATCCATCACATATAGACCGTCTTGAGGGTCTTGACCTGTCACCGCGCTGTGCGATTGAATCAACGGGTCACCTGGTTCCATGTTGGTGAGATTCCAGGTATCTGCAAAGTTGATGGTGTCTTCAAAGGATCCATTGGGAATGGGATCAGTAGTTCGCAGTATTTGTGAGACGTTGGCCTGGAGCCGGTAGCCATGGTATCCTAAAGGGTATTGCCCGCTAGCGTAGGTAAAGGTTGAACCGTTTTTTTCTGCAGTTTGTGTGACAGGTAGGCTGCTGGCAAATTCGTGAACATCAAGTGATAAACCAACCCCTTCATGTGGTGATAACGGGGCTGCAGAAGCAACAGGATGTTGAGTGAGTCCTGAAGGAGATACAATGATAATGAAAAAGAGTGTGATGATAACCGCTAGTTCAAGTTTGCCTATTTTCAATTGCCACACCTCATCATAACAACCCCCGCAAGTTGGAGTCCAGCCTAAAACTGAACGATATATGAATATCAGCCAGATTTTATGAGTATTTTCTAAAGTATTAATCTAGACAAATACATTGCTAAGATTGAGAGTTGGCGAATTGCGTGATTTCTTCTTTAAACTGTAACGCACTTCCTAGAGGGCGTACAAAGAGGCGAGTGGAGACGGTAATCCCAATGGAGCTAGAGGTTACTCGCTTTTGCGTGTGGTTTCTTCAAGGGCTTTGATGACCTCTTCTTGTTCTTCCGTGGAGAGTCCACGGAGCTGTTCAATGACCGCAGCCTTCTCTTCGGTTCCCAAGGCGTCGATGGCTTCGAGTCTAGCGTGGATTAGGGGATGGACACCTTCAGGAACGGGGCTAGGCTCCGCAGGAAGACGTCCGAAACGAGTACCATCTGCCATTTGGGCCTTGAGATCTTCGAGGAACCAGACACGGTCTTTGGCAGGGATGCGCTTCA
>JAEOSV010000101.1 GCA_016840185.1 Candidatus Hermodarchaeota archaeon
CATGCCGGAAGTTGGAATATTAGGCTATGGCGGTTACATCCCCAAGTACCGCATCAAAGTTGAGGAAATTGCCCGCGTCTGGGGCAAGGATGGAAAAGCCATTGGACGAGGTTTAGCCCTCATCGAGAAAAGTGTTCCTGGACTTGACGAAGACACCACGACAATCTCCGTGGAGGCCGCACGCAATGCATTGAGGTGTGCGCATATTGACCCGAACAGAATTGGGGCAATTTATGTTGGATCTGAATCTCACGTTTATGCGACCAAGCCCACGGGCACCGTTGTTGCGGAGGCAATTAATGCTTCAAACAGTCTCCAATGTGCTGATTTTTCCTTCGCCTGTAAAGCGGGAACTGCTGCGATGCAAGTGTGCATCGGGTTGGTGAAATCTAAAGATGTCGATATTGGACTCGCCATTGGAGCTGATACCGCCCAAGCTAAACCCGGGGATGCTCTCGAATATGCTGCCTCAGCTGGAGGTGCAGCGTATCTCATTGGTAGTGATGATGATATGCTGGCAAGTTTTGATGCCACCTATTCGTACACAAGTGACACACCCGATTTTTGGCGACGGGAAGGCACGGACTTTCCTGAACATGGCTCCCGATTCACCGGCAAGCCTGCCTATTTCCGTCATGTGCAACAAGCTGCGATGGGACTGTTTGCGAAACTGGATACCAAAACCAGCGACTATGATTGGGGAGTGTTTCACTCACCGAATGGCAAATTCCCACGACGCGCAGCTAAAAGTCTCGGGTTCAAAGAAGACCAAATCAAACCGGGGCTTGTCGTTGACTATGTGGGAAACACCTACGCGGGGAGTTCACCCCTGGGACTTGCTGCAACCCTCGACGTAGCCAAGCCTGGTGACAAAATCTTAGTTGTCTCTTATGGTTCCGGCGCGGGCAGTGACGCCTTCCATGTGGAAGTGATGAAATCCGTCACAGAAAAACGGAAACGGAAGCCAATGGTTCAAGATTACATTGATGATAAGGTATACCTCGATTATGCCCAATATGCGAAGCACCGTCGGACCATCAAAGTGGAGTGAGAAAAATGACAAGTGAAATTCCTACAAAAGACCGAGTTGCCATCATCGGAATTGGACAAACCGCCTTTGGTGAACAATGGGACCGAAGTATTCGCCGAATTTCCCTAACCGCAGCAACTGCCTGTCTTGCAGACGCTGGAATAAGCGGCGATGACATTGACGCCCTCTATGTCAGTAACACCTCAACGAGTTCGTTCATTCAACAGGAACACCAAGCAGTTATGGCCGCCGATTCGGGAGGCCTCCTACCCATCCCCTCAACCGAGGTGGAAGCCGCGTGTGCAAGCGGAGGGGTTTCGGTTCGCCACGCCTACATGGCTGTGAAATCAGGCGAACACAAGGTTGTCATGGTGATCGGTTGTGAAAAAATGAGTGACATCTCCGAACCCGCTATTGCTGACACCTTGATGAGTGCTGCGGATCGCGAATGGGAAGGTCAGATTGGAGCTACCTTTCCTGCACTGTTTGCAATACTTGCCCGACGCCATATGCACAATTATGGAACCACAGAAACTCAACTAGCTAGCCCTGCAGTGAAGGCCCATGCAAATGCCGTGGATAACCCATACGCGCAATTCAGATTCAAAATCTCCACTGAAGCCGTCCTTAGGAGCCCCATTGTTTCAGATCCTTTGCGTATGTTGAATTGTGCTCCTATTTCAGATGGCGCTGCCGCAGTGGTTGTTTGTCGAGGAGATCTGGTGGACCAATTTGAAGGTGAACCCATCTGGATTGATGCCTCCACCCAGGCATCTGACACCCTTGCCATTCATGACCGCCCCTCCATTACGACCTTTCGTGCAGTGAAAAGTGCGGCCAAACAAGCTTATGACAAACTCAGCATGAAACCGGAAGACGTCGAGATTGCTGAACTCCACGACTCCTTCACTATTAGTGAAATCATGTCCGTCGAGGACTTGGGATTTGTCGAGAAAGGTAAAGGCGGCAAAGCCATTGAAGACGGGATGTTTGACAAGAAAGGCAAAATCCCTGTCAGTGTCAGCGGGGGACTCAAAGCCAAAGGTCACCCGGTCGGAGCCACTGGCATCGCTCAAGTGGCTGAAATCGTCGAACAACTCCGAGGTACCGCCGGAAAACGCCAAGTTAAAGGTGTCAAGCGTGGCCTCACCCTCAATCTGGGTGGCACTGGCTCCACAGCTGTGATCCATATTCTCAACGGTGAATAATCCAAAGGTGAAACATCATGTCAGATCAAAGCGTTCCAATGTTATGGCGACGAATTAAAAACGTCTACAACCTGGTCGGTCGACATTGTCGAACTTGCGACACCAAATACTTCCCACCGATTCCGCTTTGTCCGAAATGTCGACGAAAAACTGATTTCGTGGACACCCAATTTTCCGGACTTGGTAAGATTTACTCGTATACGATTATCCATGACCCCCCAGCAGGTTTCAAAGACCTTTCTCCCTACGTACTTGCTCTCGTTCGACTCGATGAAGGCCCTCTCGTTCTCTCCCAGATTGTGGATGCAGACAACGAGCAACTTAAAATCGGAATGAGCGTCCAAGTCGTCTTTCGCCGGATTGGTGACGCCGGACGAACTGGTGTACTGCGATATGCCTACAAGTTCCGTCCACTCCCAGAATATACGACCGGCCACATTATTGCCACTGTTGATGGGGAGGAGGGAGTCGTCCACCTTGAAGTTCCTATGGAAGAAAGAAAACGTCGTTCCGTACGTCGAGTCCTCGAGGAAACCTATGAGAGGGGGCGACGTCGTATACGACGTGAAAAGAAGAAAAATGAAACTGAGGAGAAACCAAAGACCAAGCCCGCGAAGAAGAAAAGCACCATATCAAAATAAGGACTCGTTCATTTAGAGCCATTAATTTCAGGGCTTGGAGAGTATTTCACCCCTATGAAAGCAGTTTTATTCCAACACCAGTGAATAGCAACCAGCATTGTGTATTGGATGGGAGTTCATGTCCTTTCGGTCTGCAAAACGACAATATTTCCAGGCCTTTTTTCTCATTAGCCTTGGATGTCTGTTAATCGGCACTTCTTTTGTAATCATCCCAGTTGGAAATTTCTTCGATAGTTGCTATTATGGTCGTTATGGTCGAGAAAGAACAATAAGAATCCCCTTCTCAGGAACTGTATCAAGTCAACAACCATTCGTGTATATCGTAATTGGTTGGTTTTGGAGTGAAGATATCGGAATACATGATTTTCTTACTAATGACACAGAGGTAACACTCTGGTTCTATGATGACGATCAAGACCCGGATTACACGATCGATACAATCTATTACAATGTCACCGGAAACGCAGAGCCCTTAACCTTCACAATACGGGTTACAGGTAGAATTATCTTTGAAGTACGAATGAATACGACTTCTGCGTATTTCACAACGTGGATCACTTATACATTACCTCCACCTCCCGTACTTCCTTGCACAATGATTGTGTATTACATTATCGCTGGTTTCTTCGCGTTTATTTTTGGTCTCGTATTGATTGGATCAGGTGTCTGGCAAGCCCAGAAGGGAGACAGGGCAATCAAAGATGCCACATCAAGAGCCTCTGGGAGTCCAACAAAGTCAAATGCAGCCCCGGGATACCAAGCCTATAGAAATGCTTCATTATGTTTCGCTGTGGCTTTCATTTTTCTTGGAGTTTCCGGGCTTCTCCTGCTTGGGATGTCTGCTTCAGCTTTTACCGTTGAATCGACAACCGACTGGGGACCTCTGACCGTTACGGTCTCTGAAGCGAATCCAACGACCAACATTTCAATATCAAATTTAGAACCGGGAATCCTGACGTTATACCTATGTTATACGAACTCAGGCTTCGTATTGCTAAGGATTTACAGTTTCAATACAACCGATGGTAATCCCCTTTTCCTAGAAACTCTAGTTGGTGAACAAGAGACCTTCGAAGTTTTCGTGTTTGGTGACGCAACTATTGACATTAGTCGAGAAGATACTGATGCCCGATTTACTGGATGGATCTATTCAACATCCGTTACTGTGGAAAATCCATTCCTTGTATTCAACTTGCCAATTGCCTTACCAGCGGTGATAGTTGGTAGTGCATTACTCATTCTGGGTATGAGCCTAAGTTGGCAAGGTACAAAACAACTCGAAAAATGGAAATACTAGCTCAACAAATACGAACCGGTTCAAAATCATAGTTTTCACGAGTGTTCTGGAACCAAGCATTTTATAAGACCCTAGGCAAAGGATGTTCGCCTCAGTAGCCAACTCTGCTGAACGGGGCTTCCCCTTGGGGGCTGTTGTGTGTCGAGTCAACGGAAAGTGTTTACCTGTAAAACGATAATCATCATCCTGGTATGTTCACTGATTTTGGGGATGATGGTCAGCGTGGTCCCCTGGCTTCAACCTAATGGAGGCCTATGGGCAGATATTCCCTGGGCCAATATTCCGCCCTATTCCAGCGAAGAAATCCAAGGATTGAATGGCGAAGTCCACATCGTTCGCGATTTTTGGGGAGTCCCCCAGATCTTTGCCAGCGACACCAATGACCTGTATCTCGCTTGTGGCTACGTCCACGCCCAAGATCGGTTGTTCCAATTAGACTTGTATCGGCGAATAGCTCATGGAACCCTCTCAGAACTCTTTGGTGTTACCTACCTTGAGCTAGATGAATATCATCGTCAACTCGGGTTTGGTGCAATCGCCAATGCCACAGTGCCCCTCCTTGACCCCACAGTTCTTGGTTTGTTAAAAAGCTATGCAATTGGGATCAATCGGTATATGGAGAATATTGGATCTGCCATTCCCGTTGAGATTAGCGTTCTTGGTTATTTTCCTGCTCCATGGAATGAAACCGACACCTTAGCGATTGAACGATACGTCGCTTGGCAACTCTCAGCTAGTACGGCTTTTGATGATTTGAAAATGGCCAACCTAATCGACACCTTTGGGGCTGACCTTGTGTTTAAGGACTTGTTCCCAGAAGTCCAGTATAATGATAATTTCATCGTGCCCCCGACCTCTCTTCCAGATTATCTGAAAGGAGCTGCCGAATCTCTTGCCAATCGGCTTGAAGACCTCCAAAAATTGAATCCTGGGTCCCTCTCCACAGGTGGAAGTAACAGCTGGGTCATCAACGGGTCCCATACATCAACGGGAGCGCCGATGATGGCAAGCGATCCCCACCTCTCTATGACCTTAGCTCCTATCTGGTATGAGATTCAGCTGGTGGCACCAGGCCACAACGTCCAAGGCATCACCTATACAGGTATCCCCTTTGTCTATCAAGGACACAATCCGGATATTGCTTGGACCTGGTCAGGGATGCTCTCCGATGTGAGCGATTTTTATTACTACTTATGGAACCCCAGTGATGCATCTCAATATTGGTGGGATGGAGGCTGGCAATCCGTTCAACAACGGAACACCACCATTTGGGTCCGTGTCGAAGGTGGATTCCACCCCGTTGAAACCACACTCAACTACACAGTTCATGGACCTTTGTTTGAAGAAGAGGATGGCCGGTTTGCCCTCAAATGGAGTGGAGCCAATGGAACCCTCACCACAGAAGCGCTCTACGACCTGGGACTCGCCACAAACCATGCTGAGTTCCTCTCAGCAATTCAACAGATTGATGCCCCCAACCTCAACTTCCTCTACGCGGACACAGCAGGCGATATTGCATATCATGCAGCTGCAGCTCAACCGATTCGTGGTCCTGGACAGGGTCCAAGTCCGCTCAACGGCTCTGCAGACAACACTGGATGGCAGGGATTCATTCCTTTCAACCAATTACCGCAAAGTTTGAATCCATCATCAGGATTCTTGGTTAGTGCAAACAACCGTCCAGTGAACGCAAGCTATCCCTATTATCTCGGATACACGTTCGCATCACCGTATCGAGCTAATCGCATTACCGATTTGTTGAATACTACATCCACCTATTCATTGAGCGATATGGGCACCATCCAACAAGATGTCTTATCCTTACATGCACTCGCAATCAAAGATATCGTTGCGAGTGTCGTTCTCGCTGAAGTCACTGCATCCGAAGACCCCATAATGCATGCCGCCGCCACGGCTTTACAGAGTTGGGATGGTGTGATGCACACGGAAAGTATCGCAGCAACGGTTTGGTCAACGTTTTCACCTAACTTCATGAATGCCACGTTCTACGATGAATATTCTCAAGCAGGAACCTCTGAGGGTCCTTACCCAGCAATCACTGTGCTCGATAACTTCACCCAAATCAACTATGGTCGCTGGTTCAACGATGTCAACCAACCAGGAAATCAAACCCGTGATGACATTATTCTCGCAAGCTTTACAGATGCCGTCGAATTCCTCACCCTCAATCTGGGACCCGAAACTACATTATGGCAGTATCATCGCATTCACATCCTGTGGATCCAACACTCCATGGCAGAATCCTTCGCTTATCTTAACGCCCCACGACACCCAATGAACGGCGGAACCTACACGGTTAACTATGCCCCAGGATATCTCGTTTCAATTGGGGCAAGTTATCGACTCATTATGGATATGGATAATTTGGCAAATTGCTTGGGTGTCCTTCCAGGCGGTCAGCGAAGCAACGCCTATGCTCGTAACTATTTGGATCAACTGGGACTCTGGATCATCGGCGAACACCATGTCTTACCTTTCGCCTCGACGCTCGGAGAAATAACCGAGTTCGTTTCCCTTGTCCATCTCCTACCGGGGTGATATCATGTCAGATATAAGTCGTGAAAGCCTTTCATCCTTCTTCCGCAAGCAACATGGTATCTTCGTAGGATTCGCCTTCTGCTTCTTCTTCACCATCCTCATCCAACTCACAGGCCAAGGACTACTCATCGTCATCGCTGGCATTCTGACAGGATTTCTGATGAAGAACACTTTCAGAGCCATCGTTGTCGCCTTCATCGCCGGTTTTCTTGCCTGGCTTGCTCTCTTTGGACTAATGGCATTCTACTACACTGATGCCTTCATCAACGCATGGATCCTTGTGGGACAGCAAATCCCTGCACCTCAAATCTTTGTCTGCCTCATCGGCGGTGTTATCACCGGTGTCGGTGGACAATTGGGTGCACTCTTCGCCGATATCATCTATCCTCCACCCGATGACATGGGATTACCACCTGGCCCAGAACGGATTCCCACCGAGGAGCTTCCCAAACGGAAGCGGGTGAAACGCAAACAAACTAAACGGAAGAAAAAGAAGAAACGCTACTAAACACTACAAACATAGTGCGGGGTTTACCAGAATCAGAAGATACAAATAACCTGATTTCAGTGACACTGCGAGGTTCCTTATTTGTCGCCACCCAATCCTTCTGAATCATCCGATTCAAAGAACGCCGACCAAGTTCAGGCGTATATCCAATCGATGTCTAGCACAGATGAGGAAACCCGTCGTGATGCCATTCGACACCTCGGACAACTCGGTCCAGAAGCCGCGCCCGCATTACCCCAGCTTCGAACAGCCCTAACAGATCCAAATTTTGTCATTCGTTTGGAAGCTGCCATAGCGATTGGCTTTGTAGGGACCGAAGAAGATTCCGAGCATCTCATTCCCCTCCTCAATGATGAAGAACAAGCTGTCCGTTTCCAAACTATTAGTGCTCTAGCCTTCCTCAAAGACTCACGAGCGACACCAGAGCTTCTCAAAATCTATGATAACGAAACAATTCATGTGCAGGACCAAATCCTCCGAGCATTAGGTCACTTGAAAGGTCCAGAAGCCTACAACCTACTCGAACGCGAACTCCAAGCGGAGGATCCAACCATTCGAACCGGTGCCGTCGTTGGACTCAGCTTCTTTGGTGATCCACGAGCTCGTCCACTCCTAAAAGAAGTAGCCGAAACGGATTCCGATGAAATCGTCACCCATGAGGCAAAACTAGCTCTGCTTCAAATAAAGGAACTCGGTTTGCAAGATGTGAAGAAATCCACTAAATAGCATCTATGCTCAGAAAGAAAAAAATGGTGGGCGGAGGATTATGAATTGCCATCCAGCCCAGACTATGCTGCTTCGCTGTTAAGCAGCTGTCGACCTTTATCCGTTAAATCAAACCAAACGTGGTAGACGCCTCGACGTTCATTGATGAGGCCAATTTGGGTGAGTCGTTTAAGGTGGTAAGCGGCAGTTGAAGTTGGGATGTTCAAGTCTTTGGCGATTTCACGGAGGAAGGCTTTGTCTTTGGATAGCTTGTCCATGATTCTCCTCCGAGTGTTGTGTTGGAGTGCTTCATTATTAGACAACATCTTAACTCTGTTAATTATTTACATAAAGAAGTATATAAGGCTTTTCGTTTTTACCAATCCCCACTTATACAAATCCACAACTCCCTAGTTGACCCAACACACCTGTAACCACTCAGAAGCCGTTCTAAACTGTTGAACACCCAGTTACACCGCGTTCTAATATGTAGGATAATGTGCCACGCAGAGAGTAAGTATACCAGTTTGATGGATCTACATCAAACGCTATCCCAACACAACCCTGGTGAAAAAAATGGGACTGCGTGAATTCGTAACGCGACGGCTGATCAATAGCGTGGTTCTCATTTTAGGAGCGATAACTTTCAACTTCTTTGTATTTCGATTGATGCCTGGCGACCCCGTCGCAATCATTCTCAGCGGAAATATGATTGCAAACCAACCACTGCTAGCTGAACGTCTTCGGGAGATGTGGGGATTAAACCAACCGATTCACATTCAATTCATCTTATACATACAAAACATGTTGACATTCAACTTTGGCATTTCCTTTAGTCAGGGCTTTCGCCCCGTCATTGAAATGATCGCAGCTCGACTTCCGAACACACTACTGTTAATGGGAACAGCAGCCATCATCACCATCGTTATCGGTGTAATTACTGGCATCTTTGCCGCCTCCAAGCGCGGAGGAGGTGCAGATATGAGCATGGTTGTCAGTAGCCTAACGTTGTACTCAGTGCCCACCTTCTGGCTGGGCATGATGTTAATCATGATGTTTGGCTTCTTCATCCCCATCTTTCCAATGGGTGGCACAATCTCCGTCCCCGCCCCCACCGATCCATTAGCCTATGCTGTGGATGTGGGGTGGCACTTGGTACTCCCGGCAACAACCTTGGCATTAGTCTCATTTGGTGGCTATATGCTGGTGATGCGGAACAGCCTCATCGATGTCCTCACCGAAGATTACATAGTCACAGCACGTGCCAAAGGGGTCGACGAACGAACCGTTCTCTACAAACATGCGCTACGCAATGCCATCCTACCACTTGTCACGATGATTGCGCTGACCTTCGGGTTCCTCATTACAGGAGCAACCCTGACGGAAACGGTGTTCAATTGGTACGGGCTAGGACGGCTCATCTTTGATTCCGTGATGGGACACAACTACCCCGTCCTGCAAGCCATCTTCTACATCATGGCCCTCACCGTCATCATCGCGAACTTCATCGCTGACATGCTCTACGGCTTCTTAGATCCACGCGTCCGCTATGATTAGGAAAGAACCTCCAATGCGAACCAGCACCAGAAGGGCGGCTGGGAACCGCCCTTCACCATTTCTTCCAGGGCTAAACAGGTTCACGTGAGTTGAAGAAAAATGAGTGTTTACAAACAGCTTCTGAAGCAATTGGCTGTGGCGATTTCTTTCATCGTTGCCAGCTTCGTGATTTGTTATCTTGTGTTTGCTCCCTATTACTTCTATGTCCCTTATTCCATCTTATCAGATGGGATGAGAATCTATCCAATGATATATCCCACCCATATCGAATACTTGGCTTCACTTTCGCCCCTCGAACATTTCGAGAGGTTCCTTCTCTATACAAGGGATTTCTTAACATTTGATTTTGTTCATCTTGGTTATCCAGACATGGTTCCGAATGTGATTGAACAGATATTAGATGCAATGCTACTGACTTGGATCCAGCTAATCATCACTGCCGTGTTTTTTGCCAACTTTGCATTCACTTGGATAGGTGCGAAACTAATTTTCAGAGACGTGAACACCTCAGGAAGCTCCTCAATAGTTGTGAAACGTGTAGTCACTTTTGGTTTAGTTGTGATGCTTGTAGGTTCTTGGTTGTGGTATTTCTGCTACGAGCTAAGTCCGCGGTATTTCGGTCTTATTGCTTGGAATACTGAGAATCCATTGAATGAGTATGGTGCCGAAGTATTCAATGAACCACTCTTCAGACTGAGCCTTTTAGCTATCATCTTGGCTTTTATATTGCTGATTGGTGTGTATTTCTTAACTCAAAACAAGAGGATGGAATCGAGGAGAGTATTTCCAAAAGATATCGAATCTTCAATCTCTGATGCCCTTTCGTCGACTCGTGTTAGGATTGTAACGTTTACTGGTTTGCTCATATCATCGTTGATTTTTCTCGATTACATCTTTCTTGGTCATGGTATTGGCAATCTTTTTCTCCGGTCACTCCGCCTTTGGGGATTTGTTATGACCAATATAATCATTCTCTATCTCTGTATACTAGCGATATTAGCATCAGTCACCTTGGAAATCGCTTATGGACTTGTTAAATTTGGACCATTTGATTTTCATTTCTTGAAAAATCGATTCCGTCGAGTATTACCAGAGGACCTCGAATTGGTTTCGGAGGGAGCAGTCGCACCTTAGCTGGTTCGTTTATAGAGCTGTACGAGCATTCCAGGGGCTTGCTCGTATGGCTCTCCAGCGGGTTCAAATCCGAAGCTTTCTATGAGGTTTCGCATGGTTTCGTGTTTATGGAGAATGTTGCAAAGATTGGCGGCAGCATTGATTTTCTTTGCATATGCAATGAATTGGCGATACATGGCCCGGACGAGGCCTCGTTGGCGATAGTGGGGGTGGACAGTTTGATGTTCTCCGTAGAGTCCTTCCGGTTTGGGGAATGTTTTGTAGAATCCGGCGATGAGTCCCTCGAGGCGTGTCCCGAAGTATTGATAGCCTTCTTTCATTTCA
>JAEOSV010000102.1 GCA_016840185.1 Candidatus Hermodarchaeota archaeon
CGGTCATAGAAGCTGGGTCACACCCGGTCTCGTCAGATCCCGGAAGTTAAGCCGGTTTCGTCGCCCTGAGTACTGATATCCGAGAGGTGTCGGGAAAAGTGTGAACTGCGCCACTTCTTTTCCTTTCATTCTCGCAATTGATTAGTGTTGACTCTAAGCAAAGGTTTTTATTTCGCTTTGAAACCGTTCCGACATTAGCCTGAATCGTGTGACGAAAGATGTTTCAATCGCCTCTTGTCGATTTCAATTGGATATTCCAGATTATCTTTCTAGTCTTTTTCATGTTCATTTACCTCTATGGAACAAGGCTGCAATCCTATATTTGGCAGCGACAAGCAGAAGCGGGGCTCAAGCAGCTTGAAGTCTTAGCTAAACAAGGAAAGAATATTGCCACTAAAGCCTTCAAAGATTTGAAAGTCGATGAAAAAGACATCAAAACAACTATCGAAGACTTCATGGAATTTTTTGTCATCGAACCAGTAAATGTTGACCCAGCAGGAGTATTGCAACGTCTGGAGCATGTATTGGATGTGAGAACCACACGCTACAAAGATCAGGTTGCAGGTATCGCACCAAAGGCCTCCCCAGAACAGCAGGCTAACGCTGAAGCGGTACTCTCAGGGGCCATGGCCCTCAACTATGTTTATCGGGTTGTTCGTCACTTCTTTTTGCTAGGGAAAAAGACGAAGAGCATTTATTACACGATGCAGCTGCAAATGCAACTTCCGATGATCCTTCAGATGGCGAAAGCGTACTTTGAAGCGACCAGAGCCTTTGCTGATGGAAAACCAATCGGCGATGGTATGGGCCCATTAGCGGTGGCTCATTTTGCTCGAGAAATTAAAGCGGGTGAACCTGAAGATATTGCAGAAAACACAGTGGCTCTTTCAGGCGAGTTCGAAGGTCGAACTCTGTGGTTTGTTCGAGCAAAAGGATATGGAAGCCAAGTAGGAAAACCTGGTGAAGGGATAAAACGGGTTGTTGAACGCAATAAGGGTAAAATTGCCCGAATTATCACGGTTGATGCCGGTTTGAAACTTGAAGGCGAAGACACAGGACACGTGATTGAAGGTGTGGGTGCAGCTATCGGTGATCCTGGACCAGAGAAATTTAAGATGGAGGATTCGGGTGTTCGACACAATATCCCCATTGATGCAATCGTTATCAAAGAGTCCTTAGAAGACGCTCTTGCTCCCATGAAGAAATCACTTGTCGACGCAGTTCCTAAAGTTATTGAAAGAATGAAGAACGCAGTTCTGAAGCGCACAGAGAAAGGCGACACCATCATCATCGCAGGTATTGGAAATACCATTGGCATCGCTTAGGATGCACGTTTTTATTCGAATCATGGCTTGTGCTAAAACTTTTTCAGCAGAACACGAGAGCAAGACAGGAGGAGTTAGTCTTGTCTGAAGCGCCGTATGAATGGGTTGCCATTGGTGGTACCTTTGACCGTCTGCATAAAGGACACAAGACACTTCTTCGTCGTGCCTTTGAGTTGGGTAAACAGGTTCTCATTGGATTAACGACTCAGGACATGGTTAGTCATAAGCCTGATAAGGAATTCATCGCCAGTTATGAAGAGCGAGAAGGCGAGTTAGAAAAATGGTTGAAAATCGAAGGTTATGAGGGCCGCTATATTATTCGTCCGTTACACAACAAATACGGGCCTTCTATCACAATGTCCGAACTTCAGTTGATCGTGGTTAGCGAAGAAACATGTCCTGTTGCAAAGGAAATTAACGAAATTCGACGCGAGCATAATCTGCCACTATTGCATATCGCAGTTCTCACCATGGTGATGGCTGAAGACCAAATCTCGATTTCTTCCACTCGTATTCGAGCGGGGCAAATCGACCGAGATGGTCGAATCAGCTATCATGGAGTTTCAAACTAGTAATGGAAGCGTTTTTGAAGTACCGTTTCCGTCTTGTTGCTAGCAATGAAAGGATATTAGCCACCATCGAGGACGAGACTGAAGACTTTGGTCTGATGAAGATTCGTGCAAATTTGTGGCGACACTGGAGCAGCGTTGAGGGTTATGCGGCATGTGACAGGCTCCTGCATGATTTATGACGTGTCGTCTAGAGGTGACTGTGGGGGCAACCCACGATGTCCACACTTCAGCGCCGGGTCGCAACACGCTCACCATGCCCGACATATTAAGAGAGGACCTGTCGGAGGGATTAAGGCGTTCTGCCCACCAATGATGACGGGGCGTTAGTGTATCGGTCAACAGAGCAGAAGCGACCCACCAATTCTTCAGAGCAGCGCCATCCAGGTGAAGAAAATACCTCGCCGTCATCGTAGGACGTTTTATAAATTCCTTCAAACAGAACTAGGAGAACAAATTCCTTCTGAATTTCTCCCTCGACGTATTCGTGTTTTAGGTCATGTAGCAATATTGTGGTTAGATTCAAAAATTATCCACCACAAAGAGCTGATTGGTCAAACCACACTCAAGTATAACAAAAAAATTCAATCCGTGTTACGTCGAACCGAAGCCATTGCCGGTCCTTATCGACAACCTGCCGTTGAGTTGATTGCAGGTTCACCAGAAACAAAGACTGTTTTCAGAGAAAACAAAGTAGTTTTCCATATTGATCCGATGAAAGTGATGTTTTCAGTGGGAAACAAGGCAGAACGTCTACGTATGAGCAAATTGGGATCAGATGAAATCGTTGTTGATATGTTCGCAGGTATTGGACAACTATCACTTCCAATGGCAGTCCATGCACGACCGAAAATAATTCACGCAATTGAATGGAACCCAGATGCCTTCCATTTCCTCGAACAAAATATTCGAGCCAACAAGGCCTCTGACATTGTTCAACCGCATATGGGGGATACCCAGGTGATAGCACCCACCGTTGGAAGAGAGCAGGCGGATCGGGTTATCATGGGGTTAATTCAAGGAACTGCATCATATCTTGACCAAGGAATTCAATGTGTTCGGTCTGGGGGAATGATGCATATTCACGAAATTGGACCCAAGGACAATATGGAGACCGCCCTGTTATCAAAAATCGAACAAGCTGCCTCATCATATGGAAAACAGGTTGCAATTATTTTAACTCGCAAAATCAAAACTTACAACCCGCAATACAACCATTTCGTCTTGGATCTACAAGTAAATGACCAGTAAAATGTGAATCTACCGGGTGATTTGGAATTCTGTAATCTCTTGGTATAATTTCTTGGCTTCGGGGTTCTCATCGAAGTATTTCCGAACGGGTTCGAGAAAATCACAGAATGCTTTCACAGCGGCTTCTTTCAGGTCCAACGGGTGGATAGCGCCTGCAGCATATAATGATTCGAGTTCATCTGCACTTGTAAGGCTTAATTGTCCCCCGTATTTTTCAGCTCGTTCAATATGCAAAGTGTACCCATCAGAAGTGAATAGGATATTGCGGATATAACTTAGAATGGGATTATTTTCAACTTCCCCAGCAGGACAGTATGCGTTTTTCATTTTCCTCTTAATTTCACGTGTCGAGTCATGAATGAAGATGGCGTCACCTGGTTTAGATTTTGACATCTTAATGTCAATGGCTAAATCTTGAGCTGAGAACTCTGAGGCTACATCCATGCGGGCTGTTCCAGTGAGACCTGGAAGCAGGGGCATGTGGATACCCACTGGTTTCCAGCCGAGTTTCATTTTATCGGACACCTCACGAGCTAATACATGTGCCCGTCGTTGATCCATACCAGAGAGACAAATTTCGTATTTTTGGTCGATGATGTCTGTTACCTGTAAAAGGGGATAAATGAGCTTTGAGAAATCAATTGCCGCTTCTTCTTCGGTGCGACCCATAATATCAGTTGATCGTCTTACTCTCGCAAGAGTGAGATTTTTTGCTACTCGCAGAATTTTCTCCCAATACTCAAGTCGTCGCATTAAATCTTCAGCAGTTACAATGTGAACTTTTGTGGTGTCTACTTTAAGAGCCACAAAGCAGTGACGAAGATAATCAGCACAGCGACGTATCTTTTCTATATTACCACCAAATTTATCGTTAACTTGGGCATGCCAAGTAGCAAGGAGAATTTCCATTCGAACTCCTAATTCTACGAGTTGGTTGAGTTTTTGCACCCAACCTATCCAACCTATGTGGAACAGTCCACTAGGTTCCACACCTATGTACCCCCGAGGTTTCTCTTGACGAGAAAAGAGCTCCGCTAAGTCTTCGACAGTAAGTACTTCTTGAGTGTGTTTGGCAATTTTTTCGACACTAGGTGGAAGACTGCTCACAGGTACCACATCTTGTGTCTCGGGCATGTTCTGTTTAATATAAAAGTGAACCGCTATAAGGGGCTCAATAACCGAGAAATATAAGAAAAAGAGGTGAATGGTATTCGAAAATAAGGAGTGTTACAAAGGTAATGTGCCCCCAACGAAAAGCCACACAATCGAAGCAGGAAAGACTGGAAGAGCGTTTTAATAAAGGACTCCAACTGTTGCTTGATCTCTCAGATGATGGGGTACCAATTGTTGTTGAGGGCATTAAAGATATCACCGCATTACGAGGATTGGGATTGTCAGGACCAATTCACTCCTTAGCGGGACATAATATTGTAAGTTTAGCCGATGAGCTTGCCGATTCTCGTCGTCTCCTCATTTTGTTCGATTTTGATAGGCGTGGAGGACAGTTAACCCGACACCTAATTAGGCAGTTAGAAGGGCGAGGCGTAGCAATATTGCATAGAGAACGATATCAGTTAAGACGGGCGTTTTGTTGGCGTGTCCGCGTCATAGAAGGGCTGAAGCAAATAGATGAATCTTCGAAAGGCACAAAGTTTTAATGCTGTCTCTTCGTGTGGCTAATTACATCACGCTTACCATATTACCAAATCATCATCACAAATCAACAAAAACACGCGTATTCAGTATCACACGTGTGTATCAAAACATTACAAATCACTCTTACAAGGTGACGATAATGGGAGCAAATGTAGAAAGCACTGGTACTACGAAGTATTGTATTCGTGGAAAAATCGAAATTGATGGAATAGTTGAAACCCCCGATGTGGTAGGTGCTCTCTTCGGTCAAACTGAGGGCCTACACTTCATATCAAAGATGTGAAGGGGTAATCGGTGAAGATTTAGACCTTAGAGAATTACAACAGTCGGGGCGAATTGGTCGAATAAAAGTTGAGCTTCACTCTGAAAGTGGAAAATCACACGGAATTATCACTATCCCCTGTAGCCTTGATAGAACTGAAACCGCCATTCTCGCAGCAGCAATGGAAACAGTCGACAGGGTTGGCCCATGTACAGCCAAAATAACCCTTGAAAAATTGGAAGATGTCCGAGAAGAGAAGCGAAAACAAATCGTTGATCGTGCAGTAGATTTACTACGGGATTGGGAGGGCGAAATATCTCCTGATTCACAAGAAATGACAGATACGGTTCTTCGTGAAGCACGTACAGCAGAGATTATCAAACTCGGCAAAGAAAAACTGCCTGCTGGACCAGGAGCGAAAAGCTCGAAAACAATCATTATTGTGGAGGGTCGAGCTGACGTTCTTGCCCTTCTACGATCTGGTGTTAAGAACTCTGTTGCTGTCGAAGGAACATCGATTCCAAAATCAATTCGCGATATTGCTAAAGATAAAACCGTCATCGCTTTCTTGGATGGAGATCGTGGCGGTGACCTAATTCTCAAGGAACTTTCGCAAGTAATCAAAGTGAACTATGTAGCTCGAGCTCCAACTGGTCGAGAAGTTGAGCAACTGACTCACAAAGAAGTAACGAAAGCTCTTCGGAATAAAGTTCCAGCAGAACAAGTTATTAGAAAAACAAGACGGAAAACGAAAACCACAGCTGAAAAGGTCAAAGAGAAGAAACGTACGCAAAGAACACCAACGAAAAAAACCAAAGAACCACGACGAACCAAGCTTCGCACGACAACTCGGACGAAAGCTGCAGAAAAACCCAAACCTAAACCGAAGGATTTGGGAATTCCAAAGCCTGTCCTTAGCTCAGCTGAAAAAATCCAACAAACAATGATGGCTGTAATTTTGGATGAAAAATTCAAACAGCTCAAGGAAACACATGTTGGTGAACTTGCGAAGGAATTACAAGAACTCGAAAAAGCCGATGTTCTCATCCTTGATGGAGTTGTAACACAACGACTGATTGACATTGCTGAGGACCGGGGTATCGGGCTAATCATCGGCGTGCGAGTAGGAAATATCGTTAAGAAACCAGCAAAAATGCGTATACACACTTTCGACGAACTTTAACAAAATTCCCTATAAACCTCATATTTTATCCCCACATCATTATGAGGTGTTTCACTCCGACAAAGTTAAATAGCGAGCAGATGCATTTTCGCTTCATCCATAAAACGCAGTGAGCGTGTAGTTGTGGCTGAAACGAACACAAAGCTCATTCGAATCTTACAGATAGTCGGAATTCTATTCTTACTTGGAGCAGGATTACTCGCTATCACGAACCTAGCTTTCGATATTGATTTCGACCAAGCTTCTGCCATTCTCCTTTTGTCATTCTTACTAATTTGTGGTCTTTGTTTTGGCATGACTGGATTAATGAACGAAAATCCTGAACGAACCCGGAAATTACTAGTCGAATGGTTCATTGTGGTTGTAGCGATTCTTATTTGGGTAGTCGGAGTCTATGCATTACTCCCATTATCTCCTTGAGGGATCACTTTGTCTGAATCAGCTGGAATCATTGCAGGTGTTCGTCCAACACGGATGGAGTTAATCACCCTCAAAGAACGACGAGAGTTAGCCGCTCGTGGTTATGAGCTACTTCGAGAGAAACAGGATGCTCTTGTTCGTGAATTCTTTGCAATTTTATCGGAAGCGAAAAAACATCGAGAAGAAATGGAAACGACTCTTGCTGAAGCTTTCACTTCACTAATGAATGCAAAACTTGTGGAAGGGGGAGCAAAACTCGAGGAATTAGCATTAGGAGCAAAGAGTCCTCTGGATTTTGAAGTTGAAACACGAAACACTATGGGAGTTTCGGTTCCCATCTTTAGGATTACAGAACAAGAAGAAGCAGTGCAATTGCACTACAGCTTGGCAGGAACCTCAGCTACTGTGGACAAAGCCGCCCAAAAGGTTCGATTAGCACTTGATAAAGTGGTTCGACTGGCTGAAATTGAAGCAACTGTCAAACGACTTGCCGCAGAAATTGAAAAAACTAAACGCCGTGTAAATGCTCTAAACTACGTTGTTCTTCCACGGATTAATAACACGATTCGATACATTGAACTTATGTTGGAAGAACAGGAGAGAGAGGATCTCTTCCGGATGAAACGCGTAAAAGCGATGTTGGAGCGTAAGGAAAAGACTTAACAAAAATTACTTTTCAGTAAGGACAATTATTGCCTTTGCTAGATTACCTTCCGCAGTTCGCAAGGCTTCCCGTGCCTCGTCTTCTGAAACATTAGCTTGGCTAGCTACAAGTTGGACGTCTTCTTCGGTGAACGTTTGAACTGTAGTTACGGGGCTATCTTCCTCGGATTCAGCTGATGTTGTTAAGCTCCGTTCCTCTGACTGACCCACTATTTGGTAGATGTCATCACCTTGTGCTTGCATTACTAGAACTTGTGCTTGAGGGATAACTAGTTCCTTATCGGGAAAACGGATGAGCACTTCTGTAACATCTTCAAGTTGTTGGAAATCCACACCCATCCGGCGCATCTGACGTTCCATTGAACGTTTTTTTGATTTTACTTTCTTTACTTTCACCAAAGTATATCCCTCATACTTTTACCGAGTCGCATAAACGATTTTGTGAATTTAGGTTTTCCGTTTTTTTATTGAATGACGCGTTTTGACTGCTACTCCACGAGATAGGTCAATCATTTCTTGTGGGCTAAGATTAGCCTTTCCGACTGCTAGAAGTTTATCCTTTTCATCCACAACTAGAATCTCATCACCCGCGCGAAGCTGAGGATCAACCACTTTAACATGTTTTGCAAACACGCTGCGCCCCTCAGCTATGAATTGGGCTACTTCTTGGTGTATCACAACTCTT
The DNA here is from genome assembly GCA_016840185.1 of Candidatus Hermodarchaeota archaeon. Next base: position 8,015 of record JAEOSV010000102.1, read on the forward strand.
ACTTTCGGGAATGGAACGGCTTGATGGAGTAACTTACCCCCATCGATTGTGAGGACAATCATTCCGTCATGCGCTCTAACAGTTGCGAGAATCTTTGAGTTAAGGGTGACTCGTCGAATCCGTCCTGAACTTTTGGAAACCTCCACTTTACATTCATCAGGAAATAGCTTGTGTCCTATTGATGCACTGAATTGGTAGTTAGCAATTCCTCTAATTCTGTAGAGCTTTTCACTGATTTGCGACGTGACTCGCCTCGCCTTTTCTAAAACGACTTATCCATAAATGTCTGTCGTGTCGCCCCGATCACCAATTGAGCCCAAGACTTTGATAATTGCCTTATCGAAATCTTCCTTATACACGACGTCCCGGAGCTCACGAATAGCAAACATTCCGGCTTCAGTACAGATTGCCTTCAAATCAGCTCCTGACGAACTAGTTGTTTTTGAAGCAAGAATGCTAACATCAACATCAGAATGAATGTTCATATTTCGCATGTGAATTCGAAGGATTTGAATGCGCGCTTCTTTGTCCGGGAACGGAAACTCAATGATGCGATCAAATCGTCCGGGTCGAGTAAGAGCACTATCAAGAATATCTGGTCGGTTTGTTGCAGCAATTATCCGCACATCACCACGAGGGTCAAACCCATCAAGCATACTTAGAAGTTGCATGAGTGTTCTTTGAACTTCTCGGTCTCCACTTGTGGCAATGTCAAGCCGTCTACTGGCAACGGCGTCTAACTCATCAATAAATACAATACTCGGAGACCGTTTTCGAGCCATGTAAAAGATTTCTCGAACGATTCTTGCACCTTCACCAATAAATTTCTGGACAAGTTCAGAGCCAATAACACGGATGAATGTCGCTTTTGTTTCATGAGCTACAGCCCGAGCTAGTAACGTTTTTCCCGTTCCAGGAGGCCCACAGAGGAGAACTCCTTTGGGAGGTTCGATTCCAACTTTTTCAAATAGTTCAGGATGCAGGAGAGGAAGTTCCACAGTCTCTCGGATTTCTGCAATCTGCTCTTCTAATCCACCAATATCATCATAAGTAACATCAGGACTTTCTTCAACATTCATGGCTTGAACAAAGGGATCTATGGAAATTGGTAAAATATCAACAACAGCTAGTGTTCGTTGGTTCAGAGCCACTTTAGCTCCAGACTCAAGCTGACTTCCAATTATTGATTCAGGATAGTTCACAACAAACTGAGGTCCTGTACTGCTTTTCACAATAACTCGTCCATCGTCAAGAACGTCAATCACAGTAGCGGAGACTAGTGGAGGTTGGCGTAGTTTATTGAGCTCTGCCTGTAGGATTCGCACCTCATTTTCAAGCCGAGTTCGTTCCGCTGTAATTTGATCTCTTTCAGATTCGAGTTCTCGAATACGTTGTTCTAGCAAAATCGCTCGTTCAGCTAGACTCATGTAATCATCGGAAGAGACCGTTTTTTTGCGGAGATCTGTTGAATCAGTCATTGCAAGCTCTCTGAGTTAAACGCGCTAAAAGCTTTTTTTATTCCATCAGTACAAGTTGTAGAACTTCTGAGAGATAATTAGAATGAAAATAACCTTTTAGATAGTGGCGGGTAATGGATAGAATGGTGGCGAATAAACAATATGCCAACCTGTGAAATATGTGGCCGAGAATGTCATTCAACTCGTGAAATCGCTCTGGAAGGTGCCCACCTTTTTGCTTGCAGTCGATGTGCAGAATTAGGAAAAACCGTACATCGGAGCAAAAAACCAGGATACCAACCTTCAACTCCACCAAAAAGCCGCCCTGTTTCCATTCCCCGACCATCATCAACAAGACATACAGGTGCCCGATCTCGACCTCAACGTCGGGAATTAGTGCCTGTCGAAGATTTTACAAAGCGAATCCGTCAAGCCCGAGAACAAAAAGGTTGGTCTCAAAAAGACGTGGCCAACCAGCTTCATGAGAGAAGCTCAGTAATCACAAAGGTTGAAAGTGGAAAAATGGCTCCGACTATAGGTTTAGCCCGAAAATTGGAGCGATTATTCAAAGTTACCTTGCTTGAGGAAGCGGAATCCGTTGATCTTTCACCGATGCCGTCTCAGAGTTCAGCGACTTTGGGAGATGTAGTTCAGATTAAACGTAAGAAAGCTAATTCCCAATAGTTTGTTCCTCAAATACAATCAAATGTGATGGATAGGAAATTCGAATGAACCCAGTGGAATCTCAAATAGTTGTATTGAAGCTGGATCATCGACCTGAACGAGATAAGCGTCTAACAACTCATGTTGGATTAACGGCCCGAGCGTTTGGCGCAACAGAATTCTGGACCTCAGGTTTGGAAGACCCAAACATTTCAGAAACAATAAGCCAAGTATCGTCTCAGTGGGGAAACAAAGAATTCAAAATCAGCACAGGAGTGAAATGGCGAACCCGAATACGCGAATGGAAGAAAAATGGAGGAACTGTCATTCACCTTACGATGTACGGACTTCACGTGGATGAAGTAATTACAAAGATTCGGGTTTCGACTCATCCGAAACTAATTGTCGTTGGAGGTCCAAAAGTACCGTCTGAGGTTTATCAACTAGCGGACTATAATGTGGCTATTGGTCATCAACCTCATAGTGAAGTTGCAGCACTATCTATTTTTTTAGATAGATTCTTTGAAGGGCAGATGCTTCATCGGAAATTTACTGATGCAATTCTAGAAATTGACCCAACATCGCATGGGAAACGTGTCAAGGAAATCAAGTAGAAATTTGGGCGATTCAATTCCGGAAATTCCTTTGTTAAACAAAAAGGTCTATATTCGATGCAAGAGTAGTTTATGTGTAAATCTATGTCCGGACGTGAGATGCTAATTAAGCAGGTTGTCATTGAATTCGCCGGCGAAGACGCATTTGAAGTAGTTACGCGTTTGAAAGAGGATGAAGAAACAACAGATGATGAAATTGCCAATGAAACGGGCATGCGCCTCAATGCTGTTCGAAAGATTCTCTACAAGCTCTATGATCTACATTTAGCGTCATATCGCCGCACTCGCGATAAGCAAACCGGATGGTTTGTCTACTACTGGTTATTAGAGCCTGAACGCATTCATGGCCTTCTCCTCGAAAAAAAGACCAAGGTGCTTGATAAACTCAAACAAAGACTCGAATATGAAACCGAAAACACCTTCTATCATTGCAATAATAATGGGTGTCCGCGCAATACTTTTGAGGAAGCCATGGCAAACGCGTTCAAATGCCCCACATGCAACGGGCAACTTGTACACGTTGATAACCTAGAAGTAATTTCATTATTGAAGAAACAAATTCTGATCCTTGAACAAGAAATCAAACATAATTAGTTTTTTTCCTCTAATCTTCTATTCGGAAAGCCTTTTTAGGGAAGCATTGAGCATCCCACGACAGATTGGGCCGATGGTCTAGCTATCTATTCGGAAATTCCCGTTTAGACTAGAAGGCTATGATATCGCGCTTACACCGCGATGGTCGGGGGTTCGAGTCCCTCTCGGCCCACCAACCAACCTTTTTTTATATTGACAACTTATGAACTAAGAACTATGAATTTGCTTGGAGACTAACATTATGAAACAATGGTTTTCCCGTTTTGTGCTTTTTTCAGGGTTGTATGATATACTACTAGCTTTGATCTTTCTCTTTGGGTCACCAATTGTTTCAATCCTTCTCAATTATCCCATTTCAATTCTCTCAGCTGCACTTCTTCAAATTATTGGAGCCTTTTTGTTGGCTTTTGGCATTGCCCTAATTTTTGCATCAAGAAACCTCGATCAATTCTTGATAATTCCTGTAGCAAACATCCCTGGGCGTCTTATTGCATTCGTAGTTTTGGTGTACTACGTTCTTCTGGGATTACCTCCAGCTCTTTTACTTCTGGCAGTTGTGGATGGAATAATTGGAATTGTCTTCATCCTCTTCATTATCGTAATCCCTGACTTTAGTTTCCGCTTTGTCTTCAAGAGCCCGTCAACGTAACTTTCTTAAATGGGGTGACTTTTACAATCAAACAGATTGTGCCGAGGTATCCTAGCCTGGTAGGGAGCAGGCCTGCTAAGTCTGTGTCCATTGGACTCACGAGTTCAAATCTCGTCCTCGGCGCCACTCTTTACTAAAACAAGAACCTTCATCCGAGTTGTATTCTATGCCGTTTACACCCTTTCATTGGGGTCCAAGTCTCTTAATCGGTTTAATTTTCTTTCCGTATCTGTTCATACCAAGTATTTTGATAGGAAGCGTCGTCGTTGATTTTGAACCGCTTGCTTTTCTTATTCTCGATTTACCTGTGTTACATCTTTTCTTTCATACATTTTTAGGCGCCACAATATCAGCCCTTCTAGTAGCTCTACTCATCTTCCTTCTTAGAGGATTTTTCGAAAAAGCAATGACCGTATTTCTTCTTCCCCAGATGACCTC
>JAEOSV010000103.1 GCA_016840185.1 Candidatus Hermodarchaeota archaeon
CACGGAATTCTGAGTAGCCACGAAATTTGTTGACACGAAGAGAATCGTGAGAACAAAAGTCACTAAGAACACTTTCTGTAAGAGATTCTTTCTCATAATATCCCTCGTAGAAGAGTAGATACCCCTGACAAGGGGCTTAAGGAATAAAAAGCATCCCCTAGACGGGGATGTGTTCAGTCTACAGTGGTACAAAACTGTTTGACTAGTTTCAGTTGAACCTAGGCATCCATTGGTTTTTGGGCGATGAGTCCGGCAATGAGGACGAGGAGCCCTGGGAGCCAGCCGGACATGATCAGAGCTAGCCAAGTTGGTGGCCATGTGACGCCAAAGAGTGAGAAGGCAAGATAAGCTGGGACGATGCCGCAAATGATGAAGGCCAGTATGCCGGTAATGATGAGCCATAATTTACTGCGTCCTGGGCTACTTGCCATGATGAACCAAATAATCATGAAGATGAACCCGAGGAATGCGCAGAGAAACATTGATACCATGGTCATGGTTGCAAGGTCGCGGAGGGGATCATCGGGTGCAAATATCGATCCAAGAATAATGACGATGAAGATGATGAAGCCAAAGAAGCCGTTGGCGACAAGGTAGATGAGTTGGAGTACGGCACCTATAATGATGAGAAGCCGGGCGAGGGAATTTCTTTCCACCATTATCACCTCCATAGCCAGGATTAATGTTTGAGTATCCGGTACGGGTTGTATTAAAATCGAGAGGGTGGTGTTCCAAAGTGTCACTTCGGAGGTTCATTGTTGAGCGAGGGTGATGAGATTTCGGCTTTTCAATGGAGAGAATTGGTGTTGTTTATAATCAGCATAATACTGAATGCGAGTGAAATCGTTTTTTGTGAGAGATTGGTCCATGAGAGATTGGTTGAGCTGGAGGACTTGTTGGGAGTGGGTTTTTGTTTTCCATCCAGTTTCGGTTTTGATAAAGCCGGAGAAAACTAGCGTTGCCGTGGATGTGTTTGAAAAAAGTTCGAAGAAACGTGCAAAAATCACTTCGTTTCCTGCGGTTGTGGGTCCGGATTTGAGAGGAAAGAAACGAAACCCGGTATGGCGAATTTCCTCAAAATTGAGGGTTTGTGTGACAAGAAAACCGTCGTCGGCTAGGAGTGAGTGGATGCCTTTGAATGTTCGTTTTAACGCGTTGATAGAGGGGAGAAGGGCGAGGGAATTTCCCAGACAAAGTATCAAATCGAAGGGGCCAGTGACTATCTTGTCGGCTTTGGTCATGTCAGCGGTATGGAATTGCACGTTGACGTCGTTTTCTTCAGCGTGACGAGTCGCAGCCGCGATCATTTGGGGACTTAAATCTAACCCGATAACCTCATGGCGACCATTTACGAGGGCTATTGCGTGGTGTCCACTCCCGCAGGCTAGATCGAGGATTCGGGCGATTTTCTGGTCTGCTATGAGAGCTTGAAGAAAGGGGAGTTCGCGTTGAAGGCGTTGGTTCCAGTCGATGGATTGATCGTAGACGAGGGCAAGTTCTTCAAAAACCGCCATGGATATCAGCTTGGTTAGGGTTGGATGTCATCTCTCAAAATGCTTTGGGGTCATGGGGAAGGACGCATTCTAATCGTTTTCAGAAGCTCTGAGAAATGATAAACTTCTGTGAAAGTGTTATAGAAGGGGGTGGGAGCGACTCGGATAACGTCGGGTTCTCGCCAGTCACAGAAAATGCCGGCTTTGGTGAGGCGTTCGAAGAGGACTTTCCCGTTTTGGTGGGTTTGAATGGAGAGTTGACACCCGCGTTGATTAGGGTCTCGGGGCGTCAGAATGGAGAAATGGTCACCCCCAATTTGATCCAAGAGAAATTCCAAGTATGCCGTTAGTTGGACGGATTTCTCACGGAGTCGCTTGAAGGTAACTCCGTGAAACATCTTCAAGGAAGCATCGAGAGGGGCAAGTAGGAGTGGAGAGAAGCTGCTGATTTGCCATCCGCTAGCTCCGATGGTTGGATCAATATTGGGGTTCATGAGGAACCGGTTTTCGAGTTTGTTTCCCCACCAACCCTCGAATCGAGGTAGAGTCTCATTGGTAAAATGCTGTTCGTGGACGAAACAACCTCCGGGTCCCCCGGGACCGCCATTAAGATACTTGTACGTACACCAGACTGCAAAATCCACTTGCCATTCGTGTAGTCGTAATGGAATGTTACCCACGGCATGAGCTAAATCATATCCGACAACTGCGTCGAATTTATGACCGAGTTGGGCAATCGCTTCAAGGTCAAAAGCTTGGCCTGAGTAATAATTCACACCGCCCAGTAGTATGAGGGCAATTGATTCACCGGTTTTTTCAAACAGGGCTTTGAAATCCTCGGTGGTAAGAGTTTGTCCGGTTTCACCTTTTACTTCAAGCAGTGCTTCCGCTGGGTCGATGCCGTGGAATCGCATTTGGGATTTGATGGCGTATTGATCGCTAGGGAATGCCTTTTGCTCAATGACAACTTTGAAACGTTGTTTCGTTGGTCGATAGAAGGAAACAAGCATCAAGTGCAGGTTCACGGAGAGCGCGTTCATTAAAACAACTTCGGCTTGTTTTGCTCCAACAATCTTAGCCATCCGGTCTTGAAGTAAATCTCCATATGCAATCCAAGGGCTTTCCGCTTTGGTATAGGCTTCAACTCCCAAAGTTTCCCAGTCTTTGAGGATGACTTCGAGATGGTCCCTCGTGGTCTTTGGTTGAAGTCCTAGGGAATTTCCTAAGAAGTAGGTTGCAGTGTTACCGTCAGGAGTTTGAGGAAGATAGAACGCGTTTCGATATTTCGAAAGAGGGTCCTTCGCATCCATCTCGGAGGCAAATCCTTTACTCGCCACAAAGTTAGTCATGTTTTATCACCAGAATTCATTCGCGAAACGTCATGGTAAGGATGTCTTTTTTCTGTCTCAAGTCAACAATTCCCAAGTCTTGTGAATCAATTTGAATGTCATCGAGCAGCTTCATTGTGACACTAACTGGTTGACTATCAGTGATTGAATCATCAAAATCAAGTTTCAATTCAAAGATATTTTGTGAGGCGTTCGGAAGATGAAACCACACCTGGTTCTTATCAATGCGCTGAGTACCGGGAACCCATTGGGAATGTGCTTTGACTA
>JAEOSV010000104.1 GCA_016840185.1 Candidatus Hermodarchaeota archaeon
GGTCCAGCAGTGAAATTCCACGTGCGAGTTGATGTATCGGTACTAAGCGATTGAAGTTCACCAGTGGCTGCAACGACGAAATCATCAGGAACAGTAATCGAAACCTCATACATGGCAACATCACTGTAGAAACTTTCACCCATATGCGAGTAAGAATGTGTATCCCAACCCCGTTCATCATAGACTGCAAGGATAGGATGCCAGTTTCCCATATTATAAGCAATGAACTCATACGGCTCAGAACGATTGGTCCATCCAAACCGATCAAACCGTTCAGGAACTGTGATTTGCCAGAAAATGGAAAGAGTCACTATCGCATCCGGAGCAAGTACCCCAGGACCTGAACCTGCAACAAGATCCACTTCCATTACAGTATCGTCAGAGCCCATAATCGTATGACTGAGCGGGTTCCCATCGTATAGGACATTTGTAATGTCGATCCAACCCTCCGGTTGGAAGGCATTCGGATACAAATGGAAATACAATTCCGAGAGTGTGTCATCCGCGTGATTCACATAGGTGATTGTTGAAATTCCTGAAACAATCCGGCTTACATCAGTGAGATAGGCACTAATCGAATAATTGGTAATAGGTGAAGGTGCAGCCATCGGAGCACGGCTCTCCAACGAATCCAATCCATCGTCGCTAGAATCAAGATCCCATGAAGTTTGCTTGACTTCTGGTCCTTGCCCGGTAGGTGATTCAGGTTGTGGAGGAGATTGGATTGTCGGAGCCATCAAGGGGAAGAGTAGAGAAAAAGCAAGGGCGCATACTGTAATGAAAACAAAGACATATCGAAGCCGCATTGTCACACCAATCAACTCTAGGCTGCAATGTGAAAATGAAAAGATAAAGTATTCGAAGGGTGCAATAGCGCCCTTCAGTAAAATAATGCAGTCCTGTTTAGGAGAAGTGATAAGCCTTCTAAGAAGGATTCTTAGGCTTCTTCAGGAACTGCAGGAAATTCGTAGCCACAGCTTGGACAAGCAATTGAACCACAGGCTTTGGCCATCATACAGCCAGCGCATCCTGTGGCTTGGGCTTTTTCGAATGTTTGACCACACATTGGACATCGGTATTCTGTCATATTTTGTTCCTCTGTTGTTGTTTTTGAGATAACAATTCTACGATATGTTCACCTTTTGAAGCTTATGGAAAACCCAAACCGATGAGCATCCAGTTGGCAATCCCACCAATGAGAAAGGCGAGCGCAATTGTGGTGAATGCAAGGATGAGTGTGTATCTCCAACGGTATTCTCGGGCGAGTACAGCGATTGTGGCAATACAAGGAATGTAAAGAGTAGTGACGAGAGCGAAGACAAAGAGTTGTCTTGTGGTCATGAAGGTGTTAAGGGGTCCATTGGCTAGAATCACCAAGAGTTCGACAGTGAGTTCTTTACGGAGAATCCCATAAACAAAAGCTGCAGCTGTCTCTGGAGGTAAGCCGAGCCATCCAACGACAAGTGGTGCAGCCCAGATGCTAACAAGGTGTAAATAGGAAAATTCTGGCGTGGGGAAATTGAGGAGAAGTCCGAGGATTGCACCGCCAATAATGATCATAGGAAGAGCAATGTACACAAATTCGCGAAACCGGAGCCATGTCTTTTTCATCGTTGGCTTCAATCGAGGTGCCCGTAGTGGGGGAATTTCCATGACTAGCCCATGAGAGGCACCGGGTAGAGTATGTTGGAGAAGCGCACCTATCCCAATGATAATTGCTAAGACGATGCCGAGAATAATGAAGGCAAAAAAGATTGATCCATACAATCCAACTGTACCGAGAATAACTGCCAGTTGGGCAGAGCAAGGTACGAGAACTACTAGAAATCCGGCAATAATGCGTTCGCGTCGTGTGTTAAGGATTCGTGTGCTTAACACTGCGGGGACATTACATCCCATTCCTGTGAGTAGTGGAATGATGGCTCGGCCATGGAGGCCCAAGCGGTGCATGAACGCATCGAGTAGGAAGGCGATTCGAGCCATATAGCCAGTGTCTTCAAGGATGGAGAGAATAATGTAGAAGGTGGCGACAAAGGGAACAGCGATGAACAACCAAGCTTGGATTCCGAGAACAAGTCCAAAATAAATAATAATCTGGATAATGGGTGAGGGAATGTATGTCACGAGGTATTGGGCAGTGGGATTGATGACCGCTTCCCAGAACGCGCCAACTGTGGCTTCAAAGACTGCTCCAGCAGCAAAGATTAGTAGGAGAGACCCAATGAGGATTAGTACTGCAATGGGTAAACCGATGATTCGATGAGTAAGGACATTAGAGATTTTTTCTGTTAGGGGAATCCGTTTGCCTTTTCCTTTCTGGACTTGTTCTGTGAGATAGACTGCATACTGTGAACGTTTCTCTCCCAGGACTAAGACAATGTCCGCGTCAAATTCCTTTTCGATATCTTCCCGGGTGTCTGCTACAATTTTCACTGCATTTTCAGAGTCTACTTCTGATTCAATGCATTCACGGCATTCTGCGTATTCTTCTAATAGTTGTTGAGAGAGGATGCGCAAAGGCAAATTCATGTGACGTAGTCGTATTTGACTAAGCTGTTGTTCTAGGCTGCGGAGTTTTGTCTCTATTCCATCGGGAAATAAAAGACGCCGGGGGTGCTGTCTTGTTTTTTTAGATACTGCAGTTCGAGCTGCAGTACGGATGAGCAGCTTCAGATTCTTCCCATGAATGGCCACCGTGGGAATGACTGGGACGCCTAACAACACTTCTAACTTTTTCACATCGATTTCAATACCCATTCGACGAGCAAGATCAACTTGATTAAGACACACAACTATCGGAATGTCAAATTCTAACAATGCACTGGTGAGCAGCAGGTTTCGGGGCAGATTCGTCGCATCAACAACATTGACGATGACATCAGGAGTATCCTGTTGCAGATAACGAAGTGTGACTTTTTCATCATCGGTTGAGGGACTGATTATGGTATATGAGCCAGGTAAATCAACGATGTCAAGTTGAATCCCTTCAGTCGGTTCGTCGAAATCTTTCATCGCCCATTTACGAACCCGTTGCCCAAATCTTCGTCTCCTGCGACCTCCTCGGAGAGGTGCATCATCTTCGACTTGTTCGGTATCTGACGTCGAATCCCAGTCTTTGATTCCTGGATGCCATCGAGGTGAATATACATCATGGTGTGAAAGAAAGACTTTGCCTTCAAGGATTTCCACTGTTGTTCCAGGATAATTCGAGACAATGGCACCTAAGCCCGTCCAATGATTGAAGATAACACTCTTACCGACGTTAGGTTGACCCACCAAGGCAACTCGAATGTTATCTTTCTTAGAGAACCGTTTTGCACGACGGAATTTTCGTTTCCCTGGGCCCCTCATGGTTTAAAACTCCGTGTTGTTTATTCTGCCTCAGCACGGCGGACCCGGACCCGCTTAGCAAGATTACTGCTCAACGCAAAATGAGCGGTTCCAACCTCAATGAGTAGAGTATCCCCAATTGGTGAAATCTGAACTACCCGTACAGTTTCACCAGGAAGCATGCCCATTGAAGCCAGCATCCGAAGTAAGTCAACATTTTCATCGCTGATACTGTCAATGATAACAGTTTCACCTTGCTCAAGATCGGCTAATGTTAATTCAGGTAAGGGAGTAAAAGTTCCATCCGATTCCGGAATAGGATTTCCGTGAGGACATGTAGCAGGACCTTCAAGCTTTTCGAGCACCTTATTACAAAGCGCAGGTGTTAGCATATGCTCCCATTCACATGCCACGTCATGAGCTTCCTCCCAACTAACACCTAGAAGATCAACTAAAAGCCGTTCAGCAACTCGGTGACGACGTAATACATCTAGCGCAAGTTTCCGACCTTTTGCAGTTAAACGAACCCCTTTACTCTTCTCATATTTTAGATAGGATTTCGCTGCGAGTTTTTGCATCATCTGGGTCACACTTGCGGGTTTCACATTCAGTACTTCAGCGAGTTCTCCGGTTTTTGCATATTTCTTGTCATTTTGAAGAAGCCGAAAAATCGCTTCGAGATATTCTTCGATGTTAGCACTGGGAATATCGTACCGAGAGGAGTTTGAAGAGGATTTAGTTTCTTCCTTGGGGACTTCGGATTGGGTTTGGGAGTCAGGAGCCATAAATCAAATTTAGGTGAGCCTAAATATAAGTCTTTACATCGTATTAGCTTCAACAAATCCACTGTTACACTAAACCTACTACTTGTGCACACATTAGAAAATATAGCACCAACGAACGCACCGTACCCCATCGTTCTGCTATTTCTTCAACGTCATTTCGTTTTGCAGGTTTATCATTCAGGTATAGTTGCGAGACGATTTGGCGGATACCTAAATCATCCATGGGAAACACATCCAAACGCCGTAAACCCGTTAGTACGGCCAGTTCAGCAGTCCACAAACCAATACCGCGAAGCGCATCGAGCCGTTTGATGACGGTTTCCGTGTCAAGCTGAGTTAACTCAGCTAAGTCCAAAGAACCCGAAGATAGTTCCTGAAACAATCCCATCAGATATGGAGCTTTGTACCCAAGCTTGCATGCTCGCAATTCATCTTCTGAGAGTGCCCCCAATGTTTCAAGTGCAGGGAATCCATACAACTTATCTCCTCCAATTGGGCATTTTGGACCATACTTCAATACAAGGTGCCGAGTGATCTGATTTGCTGAACGGAAGCTCACTTGTTGCTGTAAAATCGCTCGGACTATCGCTTCAAAGAAGGTTGGCTGACTAAAGGGTCGAAGGCCACGCAATGGTTTTTCAAGATGAGCAATAACCGGATCCTTCTTTATGGCTGTCAGCACAGGACGTGTATCAATATCCCAACCTAATAGCCACTCTACAGACGACGTAATTGCTCCATGATCCCCACCGAACTTGGCAGGCCATTGGACTTGGAGACTTGGGCGTGTGCCCTTTCGCACTTGAATGACACGGATGGGAATTAATGTTTCATTGATGGGAAGACACCGAGAAAACTCTCCAAGCACTTTCTGCTCAGGTGCGGGTTGAATATCGGAAAAGATCCAGCTATCCACAGTCACATCGAGGTCGAAGGGTCTTTCCAGCTCCACTTGAAACCCGTGAATCTCCGACATTCATCCACCAGTTCCACCGAAAGCTTCAGGACATATTTTATCTTATGCCTCTTCAGCTAGCATTAATTAGATACACATAATTATCGGTTGGTATAGTATGTGGGACTACTGTCCACAACACTCTTAACCCGTCAACTGCACTACAATATTAACCCCCTAGGTTGTGATTTGCAAATGGCAATGTTGGGCGTTCAACGTATTATGACAGGTCAGAAAGTCGAAGCCAGTGACGTGATGCACTGTTTCTTAGGACTTCGCACGCTTGAAATCGATGTATATTTCTACCTGCTGAGAGGTCAGGCAACCGTAAAAGAGGTGGGAGAAGCTCTAGGGCGTAACCGTAGTTCTGTTCAGCGGGCCATCCAAAACCTGGTCCAGCGAGGTTTTGCCCATCGTCGCACTCGCACCCTCCGTAAAGGTGGATACGTTTACGTGTATGAAGCAGTGAGCCTCGCTACCATGAAGGATTTGATTAAGGACGCGCTTGATTCGTTTTACCAGCAAATCGAAGTATTCCTGGATCAATATTGGGCTGAATCTTCGAAGACCAAGTAAACGGTTGTGCGCAGTTGTGGCACTATCGACACCTTTATATTTCGACTCAATCACACATCCGTCAGAACTGCAAAACAAGGTTTAATACCTGTTTGTAGTGTAATGGACGGTGAAAGAAAATGGCATCAATCGGCTGCCCCTTTTGCACAAAGACCGGCATCGCCATGGTCATCACGGGTCTAGCTTTTGTGCTTCTCAGCGTTACAATCGCTATACCTTGGCTAGCCATTATTGGCTTGATCTTCTTGATTGCCGCTTACATCGTCCCAGGACTCGTGAGCGGGCAAAGCTGTCACGGCGAAACCTGTACGAATCCCTCACATAACCACGGAGAGGAGGATCCACAATGACTGAAGACTCCGACTCCGAACTCACACGATTACGTGAACAAAAACTCAAGGAGTTACAACAATCAATGGCAACTCAATCCGAAACCCCAAATACACCTCCAGGCGAGGTGCTTCACTTATCCACCAACAACTTTGACGAAACCATCAGCAAAGGCGTTACCCTCGTGGACTTTTTTGCCGAATGGTGTGGGCCCTGTAAGATGATGGCCCCCGTAGTTGAACAGCTCGCCCAGGAATATGCTGGACGAGTTAAAGTGGCGAAAGTGGATGTTGACCACAATGTAGAAATTGCGATGCGGTATCGCGTGCAAGGCGTTCCCACCTTTGGCGTGTTCAAAGATGGCAAGATGGTTCACCGTGTTGTTGGCGGTGTCGGCTATCAACCGTTGAAAGCCGCCTTGGATACCTTCCTGTAATTTCTCTCTTTATAATATAAAACAGCCACCATTAAGCCCGTCATGTTTGATAGCGTTCTGGTTGGGTGTTGTAATTTTCTTTTAAGAAAATAAAAATAATTATAAAGTCTCGTTGGACGACAAACACAGAACACATTCCTTCCGTGTTCAGGTGGACCAAACTTAAGCAGCTCCGAAAGTCTTTTATTGTCAATTCGGATTTTCGTGGGCTGCTGGACCACCCGAGGAGGGTCTAGAATCTCTTCGCTATGATTCTGGACTATATTTGGGAATCGGGTAACAGCAGCCACATCTCAGTTCGGCAGTGATTTGCTGCTGCGAGAACACCCTTCAAGGAGGATTCGGTTAATGATAGAAGAACCGCGTAAGACAGGCGAAGCGCCTAAAACCGATGAAGAGGAGATAAGGCAAGCTGAAAGTCCACAACCAGCTGAATCAACAGCTAAACAAGTGGGCAAACCCAAGAAACTGACGAAAAAGCAACTAGAGAAGTCCTTAGAAGAAGCGCAGGCGCAGGTAACCAAATTCAAGACCCAACTCGCTTATGTGCAAGCAGATCATGAAAATTATGTCAAGTCCATGGAGCGTCGTGAAGCAAGTCTTCGACTTCAGTCGAATCGTGATCTGATTCTAACACTTTTGCCAGTCTTAGATGATTTAGAACGGGCACAACTCATGATCCCTCGGATTGAAGCGAATGAGCCCTTCATTGAAGGCCTTACAATGTTGTCAGAGAATTTTAAGTCCGCCTTGACGCAGGCAGGTGTCACCCGAATCGAATGTGAGGGAGAGTTGTTTGACCCCTTACGCCATGAAGCGGTCATACGAGAAGAATCCACTAAAGTACCTCCGAACACCGTGATTGAGGAATTACGAAAAGGCTACGTACTCAAGGGTATCCTGCTTAGACCTAGTATGGTGAAAATCGCAGTTTCCCCCACTCCACCCCCTAAATCAGAACAAAAGCTTGAATAAGCAAATGACTCTACAACCAACACACTAAATAAAAAATAATGTATGACGATTGAATTTATGAGTTGAAAGAAAATGGCGAAAATTATTGGTATAGACCTGGGAACCAGCAACTCCGCTGCTGCAGTGATGCGCGGAGATCGCCCTGTTATCATTCCCAGCGCTGAAGGACCAACCGTTTCTGGGAAAGCCTTTCCCTCCTATGTTGCTATTACTGAAGATGGTAATCGGCTAGTTGGTGAACCAGCTCGCCGACAGGCTGTAGCAAATCCTGAAGGCACAGTGACAGCTGTCAAACGGAAAATGGGTACCCGGAAAAAAATTAAGATTCATGATAAGACCTTCACTCCTGAAGAAGTCTCTTCGTTCATTCTTCGGAAAATCAAGACCGACGCCGAAGCCTTTCTCGGTGAACCTGTGACACAAGTTGTAATTACCGTTCCGGCGTACTTCAATGACAACCAGCGACAGGCTACGAAGGATGCTGGTGAACTAGCGGGGCTTGAAGTCGTTCGACTCATCAACGAACCCACAGCCGCATCACTAGCTTATGGTATTGATAAACTCGATAAAGACTTACGCATTCTCGTTTTCGATTTCGGTGGCGGAACATTAGACGTAACCATCATGGAATTTGGCCCAGACCCTGATACAGGAAGTGGACTTTTCCAAGTTATCTCCACCGCAGGAGATACTCAACTTGGTGGAACAGACATGGATCTGGCCATTGCTGAATGGTTAGCCGCTGAATTCAAAGGTGAACACGGCATGAACCTCCAAGACGATCCCACCGCCTGGCGACGTCTTCTGGAAGCCGCTGAAAAAGCGAAGATTGAACTGTCCAATGTCATTGAATCTGAAATCAACTTACCCTACCTCACTGCGGATAAAGGTGGACCAAAACACATCCAACGTAAACTTTCCAGAGCAAAACTTGAGGACCTCATCCGGGACATTGTGAACCGCTGTGATGGTCCCATGCGTCAAGCCATTGGCGACGCAAAGTTACGCCCGAATGAGGTTGAAAAAATCATCCTTATCGGTGGACCCACCCGTATGCCCATTGTTCGACAGTATGTTGAGAAGTTCATTGGCAAGAAAGCAGAGCGGGGTGTTGATCCTATGGAAGCTGTTGCCCTCGGAGCTGCAATTCAGGGTGGTGTCATCACTGGAGATGTCAAGGACCTCCTTCTCTTGGATGTTACACCGTTATCTCTTGGCGTCGAAACAAAAGGAGACATCATGACACCGATCATCGAACGAAACACTACAATTCCCGTGGAACGAAGCCAAATCTTCAGCACGGCTGCAGACATGCAAACCGTTGTCACAATTCATGTCTTGCAGGGAGAACGGTCGAGAGCTAGTCAAAACATCTCTTTAGGTCAATTCAATCTCACGGGCATTCCTCCCGCACCCATGGGTGTCCCTCAAATCGAGGTCACCTTCGACATTGATGTTAACGGAATTCTTCACGTAAAAGCCAAAGACCTTGGTACCGGTAATGAACAAAAAATCACCATATCCGCTTCGACCAAACTCACTGATAACCAGAAGGACCGCATGGTTGCTGATTCTGAAAAATACGAAGAAGAAGACAAACGTTACCGCGAAGAGGTTGAAGAACTGAATAAAGCCGAATCATTGGTATATTCTGCCCGAAAGACAATCAAAGAACTGGGTGACAAAATCAGCGACGACGACAAACAGAAAATCGAAGAAGCCGCAAACCGCCTTGAAAAAGCAGTGCAAGACAAGGATTTAGCGACAGCGAAACATGAAATGGAAGCCCTCACTGATATCTTGCAAGGCGTTGGAACCGCTGTTTATCAGCAGGTTGCAGAGGAACAGGCCAGAGCACAAGCCCAAGAAGGTGTACCGGATGAGTCTGCAGAGCCTGAGAAGGAAACAAAGAAAGGCAAAGAAAAAGTCGTTGATGCTGATTATGAGGTTGTCGACGACGAAGACAAAAAGTAACCCAGAAGAAATAAAAGCACAGTTTAGATTCGGTTACGCATTACGGTGAGTTCGCGTGAGTTATGGTAGCAATCAAAAACGGGATTACTACGAAGTCCTTGGTGTAGACCGGAAAGCTACTAAAGAAGAAATTCGGAAATCCTACCGGAAACTCGCGTTAAAATATCACCCAGACCGGAACAAGGAACCAGATGCAGCCGACAAGTTCAAGGAAGTCTCCGAAGCATACGCAATTCTTTCAGATGACAATAAGCGAATGCAGTATGATCAGTTTGGCCATGCAGGAATCAGTGGTCGATACAGTGCCGAAGATATCTTTGGAGGGATAAATTTTGAAGACATTCTTCGTGGTTTCGGACTAGGCGGAGGACTCGGCGGCGTCGGGAGTGTCTTCGACTTCCTCATGGGTCGCAGAGGTAGACGAGCGACAGGCCGTGATCAAGCCATTGACTTGCGTTTTGACATGAAAATTACTCTTGAAGAGGCAGCCAAGGGCTTTGAAAAGGAAATCACTGTGAAACGCGACGAGCAATGTCCGAAATGTGGAGGATCTGGGGGAGAACCAGGAACCTCCTTGAATACCTGTCCTCGGTGTCGAGGTGGCGGGGAACTTCGTCAAGTTCAGCAGACCATGTTTGGGCAAGTGATTCGTGTTGCGACTTGCCCTCAATGTAATGGCCGAGGACAAACTGTTGAAACCCCCTGCTCTGAATGCAAGGGCAAACGAACTGTCAAGGAAAAACGGAGCCTTCGTGTTCAAATCCCACCCGGAGTTGAATCGGGTTCCATGCTTCGGCTAAAAAATCAAGGAGCGTCACACAGCGGAGGGCGTCCAGGTGATCTGTACGTTGTTGTCCATGTTCGATCTCATAAAACCTTCCAGCGAGTGGGCGATGATATTGTTTTAGAGCTACCTATAACGATAACACAGGCGACTTTGGGAGCTGAAATCGAAGTCCCTAC
>JAEOSV010000105.1 GCA_016840185.1 Candidatus Hermodarchaeota archaeon
AGAAATGCTCTTTTTGTCGACCTGGCTTAAGAGTCATTCCGGAAAACAGAATGAATTCAGCTCCAGCTTTTTTCGCCTCCTTAGCCAGCCCCATCATATTCTCCATGCTATCTCCAACAACTGGAATGCAAGGATAAGCATATGCTCCACCATGCAGTCCTGCCTTCCGGATTTCTTTCAACGCAGCAAACCGTTCCCAAGTCGTCGAGGACTTGGGCTCAAAGATTGATTTCACTTCTTCGTCATGCAGCGTGATGCTAAAACATACATTGACGAAGGCTTGTTTGTGGATTTCTTTTAACAGATCCAGATCCCGCAGGACTAAATTGGATTTCGTTAAGATGAAAACGGGCATACGAAAATCGTAGAGCGTTTCGAGGACTTGTTGGGTGATGCGGTATTCTTCTTCTGCCTGTTGGTACGCATCTGAGACTCCACCGGATACGCCGATGATGAGCTTACGTGGTCCCTGTTCGATCACCTTAGAAGCATCTTCATCGTCGAGGAACTGAACGAGGGTTGCTGATTTCATTTTACTCTGGGAACGAAACTTGGCTCGTTCCAATTCCTTCCGAAGAATCTGTGGAGCATTTTCTTTGATGCGAATGTGGGTGTAAAAATTGTCAATGTGATAGTATTGACAGTTACCATCGCAGTATACGCAGCCGTGTTCGCACCCGCGATAGGAATTGAAATAGCGATTGCTGTGGAACCAGGTCTCACCATACATGAGTTTGGATAAGAGGGTTTTCGCCTGAATCCGCTCATACCGCATTGTCTTCAAAGCTAGAAGGGAGCATTCTAACATTAACTTTGTTATCTTTGCAATCGAACAACTTCTCTAAATCGATATCATGTTCTTGTCATAAGGATGTTCAAATGATACTGCTCAACACAATTGTGTGCAGCTACCTGCGTTAAGGGTGATTGGGAATGTGGTTTAGGTATGATGGAGTCCGTTGACTTGCTGAAGGATTTGGAAGATGAATTCGCCGAAGTTGCTGCTATTGCGGATGCGTTTTTTTAAGTAGTCACGGAGGACGTGTTTGTCCATTCCAAGGTCACTTGAGCTGAGGACGACCACTTCGGTGAGCAGGTCGAGGAGTAGGCGTTGTTCTCGACGGTGTAGGGTGGGTCCGAGCTTATCTAAGACGTAGAAGGCATCTGAGAACTCCACCGGGCCAACGCTAGAAAGCGCGGTCAACGCTGAAAGTGTTTGGCCGGCTAAATAGTCCTTCCCAATTTCGAGAAGGCGATCGCTTATTTTTCCGTTCTTGATGACGGGCTTTTTCGCTTTACTTATAGACATGTTCCATTACTCCCTTCTCTCCTCTACAACGACACGAAAGCCACGCTGTCCTAGGTCAGTCTTTAAGATGATTCGAATCTGAATTCCTCCTACAATGCGGTTCAACCGGTTCCAGAATTCTCGCTGAAAGCGGATAGCCTCTGCATCTGGGAGGGCAGTCAAGGCTGATCGAAAAACGTCATTTTGAATCACAAGGGCATACTGGCTCTCATCAGTTTCTAGCGAGGCGTAGAATCCAAAATTATCCAAGGCTTGAACGATGGTAGTTAGTCGATCTTGGAGACTTCCAGTGGGTTTGTCAGGCAGGATGATTTCCCATAATCGGGTTGCTACTTGGCGAATGAGCGAAGCAGTAGTTTTCACATCGAAAGATCGAACAATCGCCTCTACCATCGCAGAAAACACTTGGTTAGTCTGGTTGGGAAAGAGGTTGTGGGCTAGCGGGGTTAAGAAGTAGATGCGTTTCGGTCGACCACGGGTTGCGTGTTCGTGACGTGAGGAGACGAGTCCAGCGATTTCCAAGACGTCAAGATGTCCTCGGATAGCACTGATGTTGATGTTGAGTTGATCGGCTATAGTGACGGCATTGGTTTCGGTGGTCAGCAAGTACTCCAAGATCGTGCGACGAGTGCCGCTGATGACCGAGGAGAGCTTGCTGGTTGACGTCAAGGTGCTGAACCTTGCACTTTCCTGTACTCTCCACATATTTAAATCATTATGTGGGTAATTTAGTGATTATAATAGTGATATTAGAGCTTTTCTTGGCTAAATAAAGAAAAGTGCAACACAGGATTTTCAATACAGCATCGCGCGAACTAAGAGCGAATAACTCACTACTCATAGCGGAGGGCTTTCACGGGGTCCAGTTTGGCTGCTTTACGGGCGGGGTATAAGGCAAAAGCGACACTCACTAGAATGGCAAATCCTATCGCAATGAAAATTATTTCGAGGGGTAACACGGGGACAAGTGTGAAACTGCCACTTCCTCCAAATCCACCAAATCCGCCACCATTTCCGCCCATGAAATCACCGGACATACCTCCACTGAATAGCAAGGGAAGCATTAGGCCCATTCCGTAGGCAAGCAAGAATCCGACGATAATTCCCACAACCCCTCCGAGGATTCCGAGAAGAACCGCTTCAGAAATGAATTGGCTAAGTATTGTTCGGTCTTTGGCTCCAAGGGCTTTCATGATGCCGATTTCCCGGGTTCGCTCCATCACTGAAACAAGCATGATGTTAAGAATGGATATTCCAGCAACTAGCAAGGCAATTGAAGCAATAGCAAGCAGGAAGATTTCAATAATATCAAACACTCCCCCCACTGTTTCGATAATTGCACTGGGAACGATGACGAGGACTTGGTCTTCAAATGCTTCATCAATCTCATCAGCGACGTCATCTGCCTGGCTTGGGTCAGTGATGCGAACTAGAATGCTATCCATGTTTTCAGTATTGAAAATCGACTGATATGTGTCAAGAGGGATAAACACTGAGCGATCGAATGGCAGCATTCCTGACGTTCCTGCTTCTTCAAAGACTCCACTTACGATGAACGAGTAGTTGATATATTCAAAACCAAATCCTACTCGAACTAACACTTGGATAGTGACATTGTCGCCAGCCGTTGCAACTGGATCTTGGAGATAACCAATCACACAAGTTTCGTTTTCATCAGGTGCTGGATAGTCACCACTGGAGAACGTAAGTCTATGACCATACACGGCTTCAAGGTCAGTAAAGTTCAAGCCGACCAACCGGGTGTCTAGAGTTCCGGCTGTTTCATTGATGACGGTTGTTCCGGCTGTTTCATTGAAGACGGTTGTTCCGGATTGTGAAAATGGTAAGGTAGATTCAACACCGGTGATGTTCTGTATGGTATAAGTGTCGTTGATATGGAACGCGGTTAATCCGCCACCTCCAAGTAGACCGCCTCCTGGAATAACAGTAAGAATATCCATATCGAGCCCCTCACTAAGTTGAACGTTCACTTGGGCTTCAAATCCGCCACTAAGTGAAGAGATTGAAACCACGGCCATGATACCAACTACAATTCCTAGGGTTGTAAGTGCTGTTCGCGTTTTTCTACGACGCATGTTTGTAAAGGATAATCCGAGGATATTTCTGAATTTCATTAGACTCTCTCCTGTCTTCCGCCTTCTCGTTCAGCGATGAATTCGCCATCCTGCATTTCAATAACTCGATCGGCTACTGGTGTTAATCGTTTGTCATGACCCACCACGACGAACGTAAGGCCTTGGGTTTTATTGAGTTGACGAAGTAAAGTGATGATTTCTGCTCCTGTTTTTGTATCCAAGTTGCCAGTTGGTTCATCAGCAAGGATGATGCGGGGATTATTTGCGAGTGCACGGGCGATGGCTACTCGTTGTTGTTCGCCTCCACTCAGCTCTGAGGGAACATGGTCTCGACGTTCACCCAGACCCACGCGAGTCAGTAATTCGCGAGCACGTCCGTGGGCATTTGCAGACGGAACGTCAGCAAATTTGAGGGGGAGTTCAATATTCCCCTGTGCAGTAAGCTGAGGCATTAAATTGAAAAACTGGAACACAAATCCTACTCGACGAAGTCGCACATCAGCAAGTTGATTATGGTCCAAAGTGGAGAGGTCAAGTCCCTCCACGAATACTTTGCCAGTTGTGGGCTGATCTAAAGCCCCCAGCAAGTGAAGAAGGGTTGATTTACCACTTCCCGATACGCCCAAAATAACGAGGAATTCACCTGGGTAAACTTGGAGGTTGACGCCCCGAACCGCGTTTACCTCAACGGGGCCCATTTGGTAGGTTTTACAAAGGTTTCTGGCCTCGATGATATATTTGGAGGTTCTTGACTGGTAATCAAAAAGTGCGGTCAGAGCTTCTTCGGGTTGTGTTGGTTGGGATTGCGTCATGATTATCACCAGATTGGAGATTAGCGGTAACTCTCTTGGATTTTATGACTCTGAAAGACATGAAATTAACAAACATATATAAGCTTTCGGAATTCCTTACTTACTATGGCATTTCCGCCATTCTTCCAACGACCAAAGGGCGTACTGCTGCGCATTTCAATCCTTCGGATAATCAGTCATGAGCCAGCCCATGGGTATCAGCTCATGAAACATATCGAAGAGCTCACAGGCGGAGCTTGGGTCCC
>JAEOSV010000106.1 GCA_016840185.1 Candidatus Hermodarchaeota archaeon
ACCTACCATGCGAGTGCCTTCGAGACCGAGCATCTTGGGAACATCAGGTCCATGGATGTCGGCATCGAGGATGCCTACGGTGTTGCCTTTCCATGCTAGGGCTGTGGCGAGGTTGACGGCGACGGTGGTTTTGCCAACACCACCTTTGCCGGATAGAATGACAATTTTGTGTTTAACGTGGCGCATTTTTTCAGTAATTTCCTGCTCTGCGCTAGTGGGTGCACCTACCATGAGATCTTTAGGTATTTTTTCTGAGGGGTTTGAGGTGTCTTTCGACATAGAAATAATCACGACCAGAGATTAGTCGGGGGTAGTGGGTGCTTCTGGGCGAATACCTTTAATGTTACTCATCAACAAACCATCAAAAACCTCTAATCGGAAGCGATTACATAGCCATTAATCGCTTGTTTCTAGTGAGATGATGTCATGGTCAAAGTGATTGCGCATCGGGGCAGCGGAACTGGTCAGTTCGAAAATACTCTAACGGGATTTACAAGAGCGATCTCTTGGGGTGTGGATTGCGTTGAATGTGATGTACGAAGTTCAAGTGATGGCGTCATCATTCTCATTCATGATTTTTCATTGGAACGACTAGCCAAACAGACAGATTCGGTTACCGAAAAATCATTTTCAGAATTAAGAACATTGGAAATTGGTGATGGAGAAAAAATCCCCACCTTAACCGAATTTCTCGAATTAGTCGCACCCTATGAAAAATTAAGAATCAACCTTGATGTGAAAGTCGTAAATGTTGAAGCCAAAATCCTAGAAAGCATCAAAGAATTCAAACTACTCGATCGGACGATGATTTCGTCATTCATTCAACCGGTTTTAACTACATTCCGAAAATTAGACGATGAAATTATGACTGCCTTGTTATATGAATACGATCTACGGAATCCCATTGACGTGGCTAAGGCCCTTGGTTGTACAGCGATTAATCCTCAATTGCATTTTGTCGATGAACAGCTGGTGAATACCTGTCATCGTGAGGGATTGGAAATTAATCCCTGGGTAATAAATGACAGTGAGGATATGCATCGGTTCATCAACTATGGTGTTGATGGAATCATTACTGATTACCCTCCTCGTTTATTGGAGATTCTCAAGCAGTGATGTGAATCATAATGCGTGAGTTGTTGCGTGAGTTAGTATTGGCGGATGCACCTCCCGGTCGTGAAAATGAGGTTCGTGAGATTGTTCTTCGGGAATTAGAACCACTTGTTGATGAACTACATGTTGATAACCTGGGTAATGTCATTGCTAAGAGAAATGTACAGGAAGAAAAAACATTCATGCTGATTGCTCATCAGGATGAAGATTGGGCGCTCCTTCTCACCCATCTTGACGAGAATGGATATCTGCGATTTACCCGCCTTGTAGGACATCGTTGGGATATCCTGGGTCGACGGGTCACAATTCATGGGAGTAAAGGTAAGAGGAAAGGAGTAGTGGGCCTGACAGCGCCTCACATTATTCCTGTGAAGGAATTACAACAGGGCTATCAGCCAGCGTTTGACAAGATGTTCATTGATTGTGGATCTCAAAGTGCGGAAGACACTCAAAAGATGGGTTTGCAAATCGGACAATATATTACGGCAGAAAAACACTTCGAAGAATTGCCAAATGGCCGATTACTTGGAAATTCCTTTGATAATCGGGCAGGGCTTGTTGCGATGATTGAAGCCTTCCATCGCCTTCAGGATAAAGAGCTAGCAATGAATGTGGTTGGAGTCGCTTCAGTGCAAGAAGAGTTAGGAACCCGAGGTGCAGGGCCTGCCGCGTTTGGAACTGAACCGGATTATGCCATTGCGCTAGACGTGTCACCTACAGGCGATCATCCGAATATTAAACCAGGATTAATACCTGTTCGTTTGGGTCAAGGGCCCACCTTATTGAAAGCAGATCAATTCCATGTAACTTCACATTTGATGAATTCATGGATATCGAGTGTTGCTAAGACACATAAGATTGCTTTGCAGGAAGTCGCCTTGCGGGCACCGGTTCATTTTGGTACGGATGCATCTGCAGTTGAAATCACTAAATCTGGAAGTCAAACCACGTCATTGCTTGTTCCGACACGCTACTTTCATACAAGGAATTCGGTGATTCAGTCCTCAGACTTAGAAGAAACGGTGCAATTGCTAGTAGAATGTGTTCAATCCCTCGGTGAACTAGGAGATAACTTGGTTTTGGGGAACCAGTGAAGCTGTTTGTTGGTCTATTCAATTAACCCGAGGTCGCGCATGTGGTCGGCGAGTAAGTAGATGGCTTTCCGGGTGATGGTTTCTTTGTTGGTTCCTGCGCAAACGATTCGTCCGCTGCTGAAGATGAGGAAAACGGCTTTGGGGGTTTTCATTCGGTAAATGAGTCCGGGGAATACTTCGGGTTCGTATAAACAGCGTTCTAAAGCCATCTGGGCCATGTCGAGATCGACACGACTGTGTAGGTCACCTGATGCAACGATGTTTTGGATTGTAATTTTGGGTTTCCCGGAAACGGTTATTCCCGCCTTCCGGATTTTTGCAATTACATTTTCAACCGCTTTTGGGGCTTCAGTCTCACGGCGTAATCCGGTGATAACCATTTTACCACTGCTAAAAACGAGGATGGTAGCTTTAGGGGTTTTAACACGAAGCATTAATCCAGGGAATTGTTCGGGATTGTATTCAGCATCCCGTTGTTTACGGGCAAGAAGATTAAGGTCAATTTTTGCATCAACTTCGACGCTTGCAACTACATTTTCGATCTTGTATTTTGGTCGCTTTGGCACAACAGATTCCTCCCAGTTCGGCAAAGTGGGCTTTATAAACTTTTTAAGGACTATTTATAAAGGGGCTGATGCCCTTATAAACTTTTTATAGTGCATGGAAACGCGAATAGAAGCGAAAAAGAGAGGGTTTCCGGCTCGTGTTGAGCCGGAGGGTTGTGAATCTATGTGTATGGCCCAGGAGTAGTATCGATGGCGTCCCGATGAGTGGACATTGCATCGATATATTCTTTGTAGGCTTTGAGCATTTCAGGGGTGACGCTGGGTTTGATTTTCGTTAGGGCTGCGTCGAAATGTTTAGCGTTGACGGTGGTAAGCTGTTCTTCATGTCGGATGGCATACATGCCAGCCTCCCGGACAAGGTTGGCGATGTCCGCACCAGAATAACCTTCAGTTGCTTTGGCAATTTTTTCGAGATCTACATCTTCATCGAGTGGCATTTGCCGGGTGTGAACTTTGAGAATTTCAACACGGGCTTCATAGTCGGGTGGTGGAACCAAGATGATTCGGTCAAACCGTCCTGGTCTGAGCAGTGCTCTATCGATGATTTCAGGTCGGTTGGTAGCCCCAATGACTACGACGTTTTTGAGTTCCTCCATTCCATCCATTTCAGCGAGAAGCTGGTTGAGGACGGATTCATAGACATGACTTCCCTGCCATTGACCTCTTGCAGGGGCTAGACTGTCGAGTTCATCGAAGAAGATGATACTAGGCGCCACTTGTCGAGCTTTACGAAAGATTTTCCGAATGCCCTTCTCAGATTCGCCGACCCACTTGCTGAAGATTTCAGGACCGCGGATAGCAATGAAGTTGGCTTCGCTTTCGGTGGCTACGGCTTTCGCCAGTAATGTCTTTCCGCCACCTGGGGGTCCGACGAGAAGAATGCCTTTGGGTGGCTGGACACCGACTTTTTCAAACTTCGCAGGATACTTCAGTGGCCATTCAACCGCTTCACGTAATTCTGCTTCAACTTCCTGTAGTCCACCAACATCATCCCATGAAACTTTGGGGATTTCCAGATATACTTCACGTAACGCGGAGGGTTCAGCGCGGCGAAGAGATTCTTCAAAGTCTTCGGCGGTGACTTCAAGGCTTTCAATGACATCGGCGGGCAGTGGTTGGTCTTCATCGAGATTGATTCGGGGGAGAATACGCCGCAGTGTGTTCATTGCGGCTTCACGAGCAATAGCTGCGAGGTCTGCACCAACCATACCATGAGTAGAATCGGCAAGTGTATCAAGATCGACATCCTTGGTTAGGGGCATTCCCCGAGTGTGAATTAGTAGAACCTCCTTGCGACCTGCTCTCGTGGGGACCGGAATTTCAATTTCCCGGTCAAACCGTCCTGGACGACGAAGTGCTGGGTCAAGTGCATCCTGGCGGTTCGTTGCCGCAATGACGATTACTCGTCCTCGTGCCTGGAGTCCATCCATGAGGGCGAGGAGCTGAGCTACGACTCGGCGTTCGACTTCGCCCTGTACTTCTTCTCGTTTGGGAGCGATGCTGTCAATTTCATCAATGAAAATAATACTTGGGGATCGTTCGGATGCTTTGTCAAAGAGTTCTCGAAGACGTTTTTCAGATTCCCCATAAAACTTGCTCATAATTTCAGGACCATTAATGGAAATGAATGTGGCATCGGATTCGTTGGCGACTGCACGTGCCAGAAGGGTTTTGCCTGTACCGGGTGGTCCAAAGAGCAATACTCCCTTCGGTGGATCGATTCCGAGTCGATCGAAGAGTTCTGGATGTTTCAGGGGGAGTTCAATCATTTCGCGAACTCGATCAATGGCTTCATCGAGTCCTCCAATATCTTCGTAAGTTACAATTGGGGCCTTTGCTGTGACATCGACGGCTTCGGGTTGAATTTGAATAACTGTGTCTTCAGTAATTTTCACAACACCTTTGGGCGTTGTGTTTGTTACGACGAACTTGATTTCGCCTAAGGCAAAGGGTGCACCTGATCCACGCATCATTGCTTCAAAAACAGAATAGTCCCCACTCCGATAGGCGCCAGACCCAGCGGTACTTATGATATCACCAGGAGCAACGGGTCGTTGGTTTAAACTGGGTTTAACAGCATCCCCTTCAGCTACAATGCGGACACCACGTTGAGCTGGGGCGAGTTCAACTCGCTTGGCTGCAGGTGGATCGACCCGTTTGACTTCTACAAATTCTCCTATACCAGAACCCGAGTTGTTTCGGACAAGGCCGTCCATGAAGATTTTTCCGGAGCCTGCGTGGATGGATTGCCCTCGCCAGACGCGGGCACCTGTGGTTTTCTTACCAGTTATTTCAATGATGTCGCCAGACGTCACACCCAGGCGTTCCATGACCTTGGGATCCACGCGGACAATGCCGCGTCCAGCTTCATCGCTGGGGAGTGAGACGACGCGAAGTTGGATTTTGCTTGACATTTAATCGATTTCCTCCATGATTTCGGATAAGCGTTTTCGGACTATTTGGAACTCAGATGCCATTAATTGGAAGAGGGAATCATAGGTATCAAAGTAATGGTCAATCATTGCTTGAAGGAGGGTGTCGCCGTCTTTTGTTAGTCGATAGTATCGGCGCATGGGTCCTCGACCTTCACTGCGTACCTTGATATCACCAACAATCCAGCCGTTCTCTGCAAGGCGGCTGAGTAAGGGATAGATGGTTCCGGGTTCCATTTGAATACGCCCTGCTGACATGTCATCAATGAGTGCACTAATGCGTGCCCCATAAAGGCTTTCTTGCCGTAATAAGGTGAGTACCCAGAACTCAAGAATGCCACGGTTGATTTCGCGGGTCCATTCTCGGAGTTTTTCGTGTGTTTTGTCAGCGGGTGTTTCAGTCATTTTTAATTACTCCGAATATATAGCATGACTATATATAGTCAGACAAAGTAGTAATACTACCCTATTTAAACATAACGAATTATTGAAACTTAAAATTTCATCATCAAAGACACACAAATAAGAAAAGACTTTTTCTCGCATTCTTTCCAAGGCAGAAAGACTGTGACATCCTCCCCTTCCGAGCGGAAGGGGCTTCGGACTTTTCCTTGCCGTTACGCTCGTCGCCGAGGCGCGTTTTGTCCGAAACTTACCAGGTTCTAACGCTTCTCCGCCCCGCACCTGCCCCTTATTCAGGGGAATTTCTTGC
>JAEOSV010000107.1 GCA_016840185.1 Candidatus Hermodarchaeota archaeon
GTGGGAACACTTTCAGGATACATGGGTATATGATTATAGTGCCAATACCTGGACGAATCGCGCGCCCTCGACCTCACCTCCAGCTACAGGAGGCCATTGCCTAAGCTATGACTGGCAATCATTGCAAACCATCTTCTTCGGCGGTCGTATCAGCGGTGGGGGTGCCACTCTAGTCATGTATCACCAGACTTGGGCCTATGATTATAATGCCAATACGTGGACCAACCTCACGACAAGCACCCACCCTACTCCTCGCGCCTGGACAGACATGGTCTACGTAGTGGGATCTGATCGCCACATCATGTTCGGTGGCATCGGTGATTCGGCCGCAGTCTACGATGATACTTGGGAATACAATTACAATACGAATACGTGGACCAATCGAGCACCAACATCTGGTCCACTCCCTCGGTTCGACCATCGCATGGTCTACGATAGTGCCGCTGACAAAGTCATTCTCGTTGGAGGTGCATCTACAGGTGGAATAGTTCGATCCGATGTCTGGGCTTACGACTATGACAGCAATACCTGGACCCAACGCACCTCCTTCCCCACAACCATCGCAGCACATGGACTAGCCTATGATAGCACCATGAACCGCATCATCCTCTTCGGCGGCGCCCACGACTTTGATGAAACCCAAGTCAGCGACGAAACTTGGACCTATAACTACACCACCGACACGTGGACCCAGCTCACTCCTATCAGTCACCCCCCAGCCACCGCTCGTACTCACCTAGTCTACGATTCCCAATCTCAACGGAGTATTCTCTTCAATGGGCGAGGACCCCAACCTGACCCAGTCCCCTTCGGAGAAACCTGGGCCTTCCACCTCTACGACCAACCAAATGGCATTCCCGGCTTCCCACTCGCAGCCATCATCCTCGGACTCACCATCACTCTTGGAGTCACAATCATCATCCGCAGAAAACACCAATCCACAACCAAATCATAAAACCTCAAGAAATTAACCAAACCACACGGAGGCATACTGCCTCCGTCTCCTTTTCTTTCCACAACACACGTAATATCTTCACACTCCGAAATCCAAGAAAACTAATCATCTACCCCAATCTAAGACAATTACCCTTCGGAGAAATTATGTTTTATATATCGGACTACACGTGTAGTCTATTCCATGGCTAGGGTTGAGTTTCACAGTCCCATGTAATCCGCAGGAGATGTTTTTGGAGTTAACCGAAGATGAAAAGGAAGGATAGAAGGAAAGAACCGGGCAAAGATTCCATGTACCTCAATGGTCGTTTTTATGATTTGGTCATAGAAAGTCAGCAGTACTCGGATTCGGGAATCTCGTTTTTCCTAGACCAAGCGAGGAAGAATGGGGACCCCGTGCTAGATTTGGCCTGCGGTACTGGTCGAATTACAATTCCTTTGGCGGAAGCCGGGTTTTCCGTGGTGGGTCTGGACATCTCTGAGCCCATGTTAAAACACGCACAGGAGAAGGCGAAGAAAAAGGATGTACAGGTGGAATGGGTACAGGGCGATATGACGCAGTTTGCGCTTAACCGCAAATTCAATCTAATCCTACTGGGTGGCAACACCATTGCTCATCTGGAAACCTTAGAAAGCTTTGAGAACTGTTTATCGTCAGTACGAGAACATCTGACAGGGAAAGGGCGGTTCATCTTTGGTGTCTTTAACCCGAACCTACATTATTTAACTCGGAATCCTGCCACGCGATTTCCTGTCACCGAGTTCGTCGACCCAAATACCAGTGAAAAAGTCATCGTCACTGAAACTTGTGCCTATGATAGTGCACGACAATTGGACCGATTTCGACGGTATCACCGTATCGGTGAACAGGAAACCACCTGGGATGTCACCTTCAAGATCTATTTTCCCCAAGAACTCGATGCCCTCCTCAAATACAACGGATTCGCCATTGAAGCAAAATACGGCAATTACGATCAAAGCCCCTTCGAATCCGCCTCTCGATTTCAGATTGTCGTTTGTCACCTCTAAGGAATTCCGCATTTTGAAGAAATAAAGCCGTCTACTCCAGCAGATCTGGGGGGAATGGGGAAATTGTGACCAAAAAAGAGCTTAGTGTGACAGTTTTTGGTAGATTTACATGAGAAAAGAATGAAAAAGTTTAAGGTCGAAGCAGTCTTACTGAGGAGGTCCCACCTCAAGGAATTGGAGTTTCTCTAATATCTACAATAAAGCTAAAAGGTGTCAGACGAGTCATCACGGGTAGGTTGCTGAATCATGCCACGACGTCCAAAGTTTAAAATTGAGAATGTAGTAGCAAGCGTAGAAGTTGTTGCTACAATCGACCTTAACCTGTTAGTTCGTAAGCAAAAAGATGCGGAATATAATCCTGAACAGTTTCCAGGGTTGATGCTTCGCATCAAGAACCCGAAAGCCACCATCCTCGTGTTTAGCAGTGGTAAAATGGTTATCACCGGATTACGCAGTGAGACTGAAGCAGGTGCAGCTGTTGAAAAAGTCGTTGGTAAGATTCGAAAGGCAGGCATCGTCGTCACCGGTAAGCCCAAAATCACTATACAAAATATTGTAGCTAGTGGTGACCTTCACAGCCGCATCGATCTAGACCTGGCCCAAATGACGCTGGAACGTTGTCTTTACGAACCCGAAGTTTTTCCCGGACTCATCTACCGGATGAAGACACCAAAGGCGGTTTTTCTCATTTTCAGTAGTGGTCGAATTGTGTGTGCTGGTACGAATAAAGAATCCATTACGAAGAAGTCCATATACCTTCTTGCAGATCACCTGCGGGAATTAGGACTCATCGAGTAAAAGTGTCCAATTGAAGGTTAAGTACCAATTCGTGGTGTATTTTCTAATCAGATGAACTACCCACACCTGAAAGCCGGGGTGTTGGCGGTTGTGTACCCAAATAACAAAAAGGGGTGCGTGAAATGGTGTATAGAACTCGAATAAGGAGACCTTGATTTCGTGGAAGATATTATTCTGAGGTATACTACGGCTGACAGAGAAAAAGTACAAGTTCAGATTCCTCCTGAAAAAACTGATATCGCGTTCTATGGGCGTGATATTGTTGAGTTGGACCTCTCGCCTATCAACCGACGTACCGAAATTGAAGAGCTTGATTTGCGAAGAAACCAATTGACCAAAATTGATCTTAAACCACTTCAACACTGTCCGAACTTGAAGAACCTGCGGTTAAGCGGGAATAAGTTAACCCAACTCGATCTGGGTTCGCTTGAGCATTGTCTTCGATTACGGAATCTTGGACTAAGTAATAACCAGTTAGCGGAGATCGATTTAACTGCGTTACAAACATGTACGAAACTCCGAGAACTTCATCTGTCCGCTAATCAATTACAGAAAATTGATCTTTCCTCCCTTCATCAATGTACAGACCTTCAAGAAGTGCGACTTAATTGGAACGCACTTAGAGAAATCGATTTAGCACCTGTTGGGAATTGGAGTCAGCTAGAAGATCTGATTCTGGATCAGAATATGTTACAGGAAATTAATTTGACACCCCTAAAACAGTGTACCGACCTTCGAACTCTCAAATTAGGGACAAATCAATTGACCTCCATTGATTTAGAGCCACTTCGAAATTGCCCAAAGTTAGAAATCTTGTATTTAGCTGCTAACCCTTTTGAAAAGATTGATTTATCACCACTCTTTTCGTGTCCGGGTTTAGGGCTAATTTCGTTGAATTCAGGTATTGAGTTAGTGGCAAACCCGTCACTCAAAGACGCTAAAAACATTCCAGCGGCTATTAAAGATCTAGTAGACAAAATCACTTGGCAGGCGTGAACTACACCACCCTTAAGGAGAGCTTCCTGCTTCACAGTGTCAGCTTTTACTGACAACACCTCAGGCTCTTCCCGAGAATCCCTCGGTATTCAAAAAGACCACTGTCCCTTCAGTGTAAAGTTCTAAGAAGCATTGAGATTCCATTCATGTGACGTGTTACACTCAGCACTTGTCCATTCCCAGTCTACCAGTCCAAGTGCATCAGTTTTGTAACCGCAGATATAACGGCAACAACTCTCTTCCAATCTATTCTTCCTTTTCCTCGTTCTCGTTTTCGTTTTCTTCAGACCACCCGATATCGGTTCTTTTAATGCGTTCACCGGAGATTAGCACATATTCGCGGTTCTTGCGAGAGCGTGGTCTACGATGTAGATCCCGCATCACGCGGCCTTCTTGTTTTTCAGTATTTGATTCTTCACTCATATTTTCTCAGCTCCTATAATGTAAAGTGAGCACCAAATCAATCCCCGTTTCCTTTTTCAGCGGATTTTGAAAATCCGATTGAAGTTGGAGCACCGAGATTGATTTGGTTGTTGGTTGAATGGGTGATTTATTCAATCGTGACGGTGGTGGCTTTTAGTCCGCGATCGCCTTCTTCGACTTTGAAGCTAACATGATCTCCTTCTTTGGGGAGTTTTGCTCCTTCAATTTCACTTCCGTGTAAGAAAACGTCGGTGCCAGTTTCACGTTCGATGAAACCATAGTTGCGGTCGGGATTAAACCATTTGATAGTTCCTTTTTCCATTATGTTCACCTCGATTCAGTTGCGTTGAGATGGTGTTATCTCTCAGGGATAGGTGGCTGTGTCACGCAACCGTGCTTTTCCGTAGAATATATTTCAGGGGAATAGCTTCCTAGCACGATAAGCTAAATCTCGTCAAAAAATCGAAACTAGATCCTATTTGCTAACAAGAAGAGGGAACCTCACGTGAGTTTATAGGTGTTGCCCTTTAGCTCCGATGCGAAGAAATTTGTGTTTTATTAGGTTCAGCAAGTAGTTTTTGGCGTGTTATTCGCTGTTGGGATTTAGTTTCGAAGACATACACGTTATTTCATACAAATAACGTGAAGGATGATTTGTTTTATGTCATAGAATTGGATTATACACTAATCGTTTGAGTTTTTAAGACAAGGTTGAAACCAATTGGTGTGTCGGCCAACAGTCATTCGAAATTGGGGAGGCAGACACGCGACACATATATCATCTTTAAGCGGTAACGGAAGGCCGCATTGACAGCGTTGTTCAGTTCCTGAGTCTAATTCTTCAAGCAATTTGGTGCACTAACTTTTTATATTGTTTTTCTCGTTTCTCTGAAGCCGCTAATTTTTTGGGAACGAGTTCCTCAAGACGGCCGGACTCAGAGAGAATGGCATTATTTTCATCAACAGCATGGCATGCTCCATCGATCACCCGTGTTTGCAGTTGTCCACGCGCAATGGGATTGCCTTTCAAGCCAGGGGCATCTAAAATTCCTTGTTTCAATGCCAGTTCGTAGGTTGTTGGGTTCAACAGCGGGTGAAAGGTATTATCTTCGGTTAGCTCTGCTAAGACCCTTAGGAGAAGACTCGCGTCGCTGACAAGTTGTTCTTTTCGGGCGAATATCTGTGGATCCAGTCGCGGGTTCGGTGTGCCACGTCTACATTCTTTGATTACTTGTCGGACAATCTTGCAGCTCGTAATTACATCATTAGCGGTAGCCGCATGATCGGCTTCACTGAATCCTACAACATGAACGATTGCAGGTTCTAACATCATCGAGGTATATGCTGATGCCGCTAATTGGCCCTTGGCCGCATCGAGGTCCACGGGAAAGCTGAAGAGTCCAGCACGCACTTGCCGATGAACGTGGAAGGAATTATCTTGTAATGATTCGACCAAGGCGAGTTTGGCCCACATTTTCGCAAAATCCATAGCAGGAGAGGTACCAGGTGGGGTATTCATCATTAATTGCGCAATGTAATGCTGTACACCCATGGATTTGGCAATGAAAGCTGACCAGAATGCTGATGCAACCGCGATTGTATCATGTGCCTGCCGTAGGCTCCAATGGTGAGGTTCATTCACTTCAACGGGTATGCCCTGTTTGCCATGCCAGGCAATGTTGTCCATGTTCTCTCGAATAGCATCAGTCAACGACCGAGTGCTTCGTCCATCAAGAGCACTATACCAGTTAATGGGTGTTGCACCCCACGCGGTGTTGATGGTCTTGTGGAGAAGCTTAGCCCATTTCAGGAGGTCTTGGGTGCCACTATAGCATCGTAGAAGAGGATAGTTGCCCCGCTGTGAGGCATCATACATGGCACGAAGATCGTTTTTTGTTCGAATCGGGACACCTCCCGCGCCTTCTACCGTATCGTTCATTTCGTCAGGGCGGAAGAAGAACTGTTGAGCGTTTTGATCGGGACCAATGGAGAGGATATCCAAACATTTGGCGTCTGCAATTTTCGCGATTCCTTGAATCGTCTCTTCTAAACTTGGTAGTCCAAAATGATGCCGAATCACGGGCCAAGGCTTTCTTTCAGCCATCCGTTCCAATAGCGTCGAGGTATAGACGGCAGGATCCTTGCTCTGAACCCTTTCCTCGAATTTTTGTGGGTCACAGTCAGCAGCTAAGAACATGAGTGCGTCTTCATCTGTTGAAGTACCATCGAAGTAAAAGTGGAAGAATCCCACTTCACGGACTTTCTCGGTAACCGGAGTAGTGCCCCCGAAGATCCATGTTCGATTAGTAAGGTCACGTTTGTGTACTTCTTTTTTGAGCTCCTGTGTAAGGCGATATGCTGCGGCGGGTGTAAGCCGGTAGCTTAACCCAATAATCGGAACACCGGTTTCCTCCACTTCATCGAGAATCGTGGAGATGGGTATCGCGGGTCCTAGAAACTTCGTGGAGTAACCCTTGGCCTTTGCCAATTGCAAGAAATTTAGCGCCCCGGCAACGTGGACACAATTCCCTAAACACGCGCTTAAAATGAGTTTGTTCGCTTTCGTTGATTTGCGCGTTTTGGTCATTCGGAATCACCCCCCTCCACTTCTTCTTGGACTAATGCCAGTTCGTCAGCAACTTCAAGGGCTGTAAGAGATCCCTCCCAGACATACATCAGTAATTCAGGTGGAGAAAGATCTGTGATTCCAAGATTTTCTACATTACGTCCTTCCCGCCAGAAGTCACGACCACATAACTGTGAAGCCATAGCGATTGTAGCTCGGATAGTGGGAGTGGGCACACCCGCTAATTCACCAATTGCAGCAATAGGAACCAACCCGGTTGGCACATCTTCAAAGATATATCGATGATTCAGTGAATTAGGTGCTCCCAATCCTTGATAACAGGAAGTCGTGTGCAAGCATTCATACAAGGTGTTTCCTTCAGAGTTGTAGACTTTTCGCAACCATTCAGCCGCTGAAAGGATATCCTTCCCAAAGGCGTTTCCTACAGCAACTCTTTCTGCATCAATACGCTCGAGGAAACGTGCAACCGAAGCCGAGACGCCCTCGAGATAATGATTATATTGACCATTGGTGGTTTCAGCCCGACCAATATTTAAAATCAAAGGCGCTGGATGAAAAACAGAACCGATATTTGCAAGACCTGTTTCGAGAACATCTTCTGCATCTCGGACATTTGGGAGAACGGACGAAATCAGATCACAGACCATTTTGGTGTGTTTTGCTGGAAAAGCAGCCACTGGAAGTTCTGCCTTAATAGCAGAGACTTGGGCTCTTCCTGACTCTATCACCCGACTTACAAGGGGAAATGTCTGTGCCTCTGCAATAATTGGCCGCCAACCCGAGAGTTCCTCCACCATGGCAGAGAACTCTAATGCACCACCCGTTCGTCCTGGAATAAGTACAACCAGTTGCTCAGGTGTAAGATAGGGAGCACATTTTCGAGCTAAATCTCGATGCGCGGATGCAGGAACTACAAGAAAA
Source organism: Candidatus Hermodarchaeota archaeon (assembly GCA_016840185.1). The sequence continues at coordinate 7,709 of JAEOSV010000107.1, forward strand.
ATTAAATCTACATCGGAGAGTGCTTTTTGAATGCTAGAGGTACAACTGGTTAACCGAGCAAACCCATTAATTTCTCCTTCGACACGAATTCCCTTTTGTTTTTGTATTGGATGCAGTCGAGATTTTGATCGATTGTAAAGACTTACGTCGTGACCGGCAAGGGCAAGATAGGCAGCTAGCCCTTGACCTCCGTGTCCCGCGCCTAATATTGCCAGCTTAGTCGACATCGCATTCGTCTCCTGGTGAGGTAAATCACAGATGGTTTGATTGGGCTGTATTTCGTTTGGAGCAAAATTCTAGCACTGCACTCAAACTAGCCTCTGTGGTAAACTTGGGAGGATTTGACAGTAAATTTTTTAACCGTCAAATATTTAACCGTCAAAAACTTTACTGTATTAAATATAAGTGTTTTCCAGTCCTTTATAACTTTTATAAACTCAGAACAAAAACGCGGATGTGAAGACTCTGGGAAATCCCCTTGGGAAACAATCTCGGTCTATCAAACAGCCTAAGTCAGCGTCTATGCTGGTTCGCCCTATTACAGCCAGTATTTTGCGGCATTTAACGGAGGAAGAACATTCTCTCGGTGAATTAGCAAAGATGTTGGGTCTGAGTAAAGGCCGAATCAGTTACCATTTAAAACGTCTTGAAGAAGAGAACCTAATCAAAAAAACTCGGGAGGAATATTACAGAGGCGGAATCCGGAAATTCTATCGAGCCGTGTTTCCGTTGCAAGTACCGAAACTTCGGTCCCTCTCTCCAGCTGAACAGGAAGCCCAGTTGCTCCCAATTAAGACGTTTCTTTGGGGGTATCTTTTGGGGAAAATAGGAAGTCAAAACCTTGATCCCCATGAGCTCGCGAGTCCGTTAATCGAAAAATATGCTCAAGAAATCGCAGAAACTATTGAGAAGAAAATCGATGAAGGCGAAACCAGTAGCGAAGCACATGCGGATTTTCTTTATCTTTCGCTTCTACATAAGTATGCAAAATTGCACCTAAAGGAAGAAAAAATCAGTATTGAAAAGCTTGGTAACAAGTCTACAAAATCGGGCAAAACATCTTAACTAGTCATCCCCGACCATCTCTCAAAAAAGATTAAGCAGTGAATTTTGTTGTAACCTGATTTTCTGTGTGTTATTAGACAGTTTACAAGATGTCGAAGACATAAATGCTGTTTTTCTATTTAGCCTTGAGTGGTTTTCCGATGGGACAGACGTCAATACACGTTGAGCATTCAAGATAGCTATTTGGCGTTGGTCTTCGAACGAGTTTCTTATCGAGCTTGCGCACATCTTCTGGAACGTCTTGCGCATTGGGTTGTTCTGCCGCGTAGGTCAAGCACCGGGTGATTGTGATTTGATACGGCTCCAGCGCTTTTGTGGGACATGCGGTGATGCATTTTTCACACTTCCCACACAAATCATCTGTAAACGGTTCATCGACTTCAAGTTCAGCAGTAGTGAGCACGGCAATTAATCGTATGCGTGGTCCGTAGGTGGGGGTAACTAGGAGGGTGTTTTTTCCCTGGCTACCGAGTCCGCCTCTTATCGCAGATGTTTTGAGAGGGATGGAAAGTGAAAGGCATGCCTCATAGCCTTGCTTGGTTAGGTAGTCGACAATTGACCATGCTTTGTTTTTCAGAATTTCGTAATACAGCTGGTAGCGTTCTTCTGGCACGTTTGGTGTTTGCTGTTCGCGATTTGGTAGATAGGATGAATCGACGGCGATGTTGACGGATTTATCCCATGCATAGTAAGCCAGCAACACCACGGATTTTACCGTCGGTAACACTTCTTCTGGTGTTCGCAGGTTTTGGACGGTGTGGACCCATCCATGGGGCAACCCACGAAGCATCGCTGGAGTGGCAATGCCTACAAGTACGAACCCTGCGTCCAGTGCCTGTTTCTTAATGTCTTCAGTGAGAGTCATGTTTCCGATTCTTCCCAAATATTGCTTTGGAGGAATATTGAGGATATGTACGCGAATTCGATTAAATGATTCTTTCGTGTTAGAGTCGGTCTTTGATTACTTGATCATAGAAGTTGATCTGTTCAGCGAGGGTTACGCGGATATTAAGCTGATAGGGGCATCTGTCTTCGCATTCTCCACAGCCGTCACATTCCCTGCCTTGTTTGATGTGTTTGAGCATACGACCCGGAAACCCTGCCTTCCCCCAGAGAATCCACATACTTTCGATATTCATGACCCAAGGAACGTTAATGTCTTTGGGGCAGGGTCTACAATATTCACACCACATGCATAATTTTGATCCTTTTTGAGCACGTATGGCTTCTATGCGCTGCCAATCTTGGTCTGAAAGCTTCCAGGGCCCTTCGACAACTTTAACAATCTCTTCGATGTTTTGTACCGTTTCAATTCCAGGTACAGGTACAACAGTATCAAATTGTAGGAGGTACTTGATTGCCAGATCTGCATCTGGCAGCTGACCCCCTGCAAAGGATTTCATGGCCAAGAACCCGACATCATGCTGCTTTGCCAGGGGCACAAGTTGCTCTTCGGCGTGGTTGGTCACAAAGTTAAATGGAAACAGGATGACCTCAAATAACCCAGACTTTACAGCTTTCTGGGCAATTGCCATCGAATGGGTGGAAATTCCAAGATGGCGAACCTTTTCAGATTCAATGGCGCCCCTTGCTATTTTGAGTGATTCGTTCTCACGAAGCATTGTCTTGTAGGCTTCGTCGGTACTTACATTATGGAATAACCAAATGTCGATATAGTCCGTGTTAAGCTGCTTCAAGCTTTTTTCCAAAGCATTTTGTGTCGCTTTTGCCGATCGCCATGAGCACTTGGTCACCACAATTAGCTCTTCACGACGTCCTGCAATTCCCTTCCCGATACGGATTTCGCTGTCATCGTAATACACGGAGGTATCAATGAGGTTGATGCCCAGATCTAAGGCTCGTTCAACCACTTTGACAGCTGTATCCAGTGGCGGTAAGAGAATAGGAATTCCACCCATCCCGACCCGTGACACTTGGAGACCGGTTTTTCCTAGCCGAACCTTCTGCATATCTAAATTTACTCCTTCATAGATTCCGTTCCGTTGTTCTGAAGCTGTTCAATGGTTTTGTAGGATTCCCATAAATCGCCTTGGAATTTTGCAAAGGGGACAATCAAGATTAATTGAACTAGGAACATAACCAGTAATCTGATGAGTACTACTCCTAGGGGACCCCAAAGGAGGAGAATTGTCGTTTCAATCATGGCAAATGTTGGATAGAAGAACTTGGAAGCTGTGAAGGCAGCGAGATTAATTAAGAAAAGCCCAAAACTGAATATGAAATACAAGAGCAATTGAACGCTACGTCGAAGATTTCTTTCCATGTTCTGTTGAAGTTCTGCAAATTTTTCAGACGGAAATTGTACGGGTTCGATTACGAGGGTTTTGTTGGCTAAGTAGTAATTAATTTCATGGCTTATGATGGAGCCAATAATGGCTAACCCAAAAGCGTAGGTTATTGTGAGAAACATTACCAGTGGCATCCCCCACGTTGAAAATGCTTCATGAGGGTATTCGAGGATGTAGATCACCACAATGAA
>JAEOSV010000108.1 GCA_016840185.1 Candidatus Hermodarchaeota archaeon
AAGAATCAAAGGTCAGCCTGGACTTTACCACGCATGTTTCGCCCCCAGGCGAAGCGTCACCAACTCTCTCCTCGCCTGTACAGCCTTCTCAGCAAGAACCCAAAGACGGCTATCTTGTTTTTCGCTGTTGGAATGAGGGATGCAATGATCCCGGGCATGTAGGAATCGTCTCTGTCGAACCTGGCGGAGTATTTGTTTATGATCAGGTTCAGAAACCACTTCCCGCAGGCAGAACGAGGAAAATTCGGATAGAGGAGTTCATGTCCGAAGCTGGCGCAGGAACGTATCAAGGGATTTTCTCTCCACATAATTACACGATTGACAGAGGTCAAGACATTGTTAATGAAGCAAAGACGATTTACGAGAATCAGTCGTGGGTTTTCTGGATGTATGGGCTTCCTTACACGGGTCATTGCGGACACTTCGTCAAGCACTGTTGTAGAACTGCTAGCGAAGAGTGCGATCCCTGGGGAAATGACTGGATAACCGTCCCAACTGATGCCTTCTATGCTTTGGGTGGAACTCTTTGGATGAACAGAAGGTCACCCGAATACAGGTTGGCAGTGCAACTGTATGACATTAACCAAGCCATGGTGTACCAACCTTCAGAATGGTATTTCGGGATGGAGGAGAAATTCATCGAGCTAAGGACTTCTTGGGATCCAAACGACAAGGTGGCACCGCAGGGTTTCGACACGACCTTTCACTACAAGTCCCCTAATGATCTGTTCAACTATGTGGTCTTTTTCGAAAACGACACCTCTGCCACTGCAGATGCCCAAAACATTTTGATTGTTGACACTTTAGACGTCAATCTTAACTGGAGCACATTGGAGATTGGTGAGGTATGGCCGGACAGCTCGGATCCGAACAGACCGGATAGTTTCGAATACTGGTCCGACTTTGACCCGTCTGAAGGAGTTATCACCTGGACCTTCGAGAATATCATGTTGCCACCTGACACCATCCCGCCGTTGGGGGAAGGATGGGTGACCTTCTCTATCAAGCCTTGGAACGACCTAGAATCCGGAACCCAGATCAAGAACATAGCGGGTATAAAGTTCGATGCTAATCCTTGGTTCCTTGCGCCAATGGACAGCCTGCCAGTTATCAACACGATCGACGCGTTTCCTCCGATGTCAGACGTTGCCGCCCTCGCAGATACGCAGGAAGAGTTGTCCTTTGAGGTTTGCTGGTCTGGAGACGACTCGTTGGGCTCAGGTGTTAAGGACTATACCATCTTCGTTTCGGTGGATGGCGGCTTCGATTCCGTCTGGATTTCACACACCACCGACACTTGTGCGGTCTTCAGTGGCGAACCCGATCACGGATACTGTTTCTATAGCAATGCAAGAGACAACGTGCTCAACGTCGAAACCAGACCTGCATCGCACGATGCGTGCACGAGGACTCCAAGCTTCCTTTGTGGAGATTGCACCGGAGATTATGAGGTCGACGTCAGCGATGTGGTTTATCTTATCAGCTACTTGTTTAGGAACGGAGACCCTCCTCAGCCTATGGAGGCCGGCGACGTCAATATAGATGGTTCCGTTGAAATTGGAGATGTAGTCTACCTAATCAGTTATTTATACAGGAACGGTCCCCCACCTTGCCAACCGGAAACTAAAGCTCTTGCAAAGCTAAAGCCTGCCTCGGCAGAGGTCTGGCTGCGAACCTCACAGATCGTTGAGGAACAGGTTACCGTCTACCTGGATGCAAAATGTGATGCAGATGTAGCCGGAGCTCAGTTTGAGATCAAGTGGGACGAAGAGAAGCTCGAGTTCTTGAAAACTTCCCAGACTGAAAGAACTCAAAAACTGCAACTCTATTCAACTACCACGAGGGGATTGATGAAGCTGGGTATTGTTGATATCAATGGAAAAGAGTTCATTAAGCCAAACGAGGACGCCCTGGTTGAATTCATGATGAAATCAAAAACCGACTCACTAGATTTAACCAATTTAGAAATAAAACAGGCAATCCTGGTGGATCCAAACGCCCGAAAACTTGATGTTAAGATTTTGAATAAGGGCGATGAGCTAAATCTTCCCAAGCAATTCTCGTTATCACAGAATTACCCTAACCCATTCAATCCGCAGACGGTGATCAAATATGCATTGCCTCGTGACTGCGAAGTGAAAATCAAGATTTACAATATCCTTGGCCAAAAAGTCCGAACTCTGGTAGACAAACACCAACAGGCTGGATATAAACGGGTCGAATGGGACAGTAGAAACGAGAACGGAGAAGAAGTAGCCAGCGGAATTTACTTCTACAGGATCAAAGCCGGAGAATTCACTGATACCAAGAAAATGATCCTAATGAAATAGTATCAGATGACCTTTGGTCGTTAAATAAAGATATGTTTTTAAATGTGA
>JAEOSV010000109.1 GCA_016840185.1 Candidatus Hermodarchaeota archaeon
CGATGAAGGGCTAGATGCAATGGCAACCGTTAAACGGACGTTGGACCCGAATTGGTTACTGAACCCAGGGAATATGATACCAAAACCTGGTGAATCGGTAGAAGCCATTGAGGAGTAAATCATAAACTAGTATACCCTACTGAAACACATAACGATAAGTTATCTTGCGGAGGTTATCAGGAATGGTTCCAGAAGAATCGTTGAAACTTGCGGCACTTCAGATTGAACCTGCTGTAAATTTGTCCGACACATTTCTTCAGATTGAAACACTCCTCAAAAGAGCCTGTTCTGAGCTAGACTCACTGGATTGTATTGTGCTACCAGAGTATGCCTTCGGGACATTCCGCGAATGGACCACGACAAAACCCGATAGCGACGAGATTACTTTCAAAATTCAAAAACGTATCAGTCAGCTTGCTAAAACGCTTGAGGTTCCAATTGTTGCGGGTTCTGTCCCCTTTCAAACTGAAACAAATCAATGGCGAAATCGCAGTTTTGTCATTTCATCTACAGGGAAAATCCTTGGTTCGTACGATAAGCAGCACCCCTTTCGAGCGGAGAAACGTTTGGGACTCGAACCTGGCACGGAGCTTCCCATCTTCAAGTTAGGTAGCCTACTGATGGCTGTTCTCATCTGTTCAGACCTGTGGTATCACGACTTGATATCGCAGCTTGCACAAAAAGTAGATTTCCTTGCTGTACCAACAATGACAACCGTCCTCGACAAACATCATATTAGCTATGGTCGCTGGGCATGGCACTCACTCGTTTCAGTTAGATCCAAAGAGTATACTCTCCCCATCGTAAGCACTGATCAAGCTTCACGAGAGTATGCACCAGGGGTTTACACCTGTGGAGGATCCTGTATTGCTGATCCCTCCTTTCGATTCACCAATGCTGAAGCTCCGAGTACTCAAGCCTTGCGTATTACATTCGATGAAAAATCGCATTGTGTAACAAGCGAGATATCTCTTAAAGCGGTCAGGGAATATTCAGCGTATCGACGCGATGTTGGACTACGAAAATAAAAGTGAATACTCTCCCACAGGTGTTGACCTGCGAGAGAGTTATGATAGTTATTCGTCTTTTGGTTTCCTTCGACGTATCAATACAACGATGATGACAAGCAATAGGAGGATGACAATTGCCATGACGATGATTATCCAGTTCTGAAGGAGCCATTGTATGATGTCAAAGGGCGGTGGTCCAACTGGGCTGATTATGAACAAATCAGAATTCGGTCCGTTAGTATCTGAAACATCGGCATCTGCAAATGTACACACGACATAGTAAGCCCCGGGGAGGAGCGATGAGACATCGACGTCAACAATTTGCCAATCAGTCCCTGACCAGGTAAGAGCACTTGTTAGTGTCGTTGCAGTTCCAGTTGCGTTATCGAAGATTGTGTAGATATGAGTGGTTGCTTCACCTGCATCCAGTGCACCATGGTTAGGATCACTACAGATAGCAGTCACACTAGTAATATCGAGAGTCGATAGTGTGGGATGATAGAAGATTGTAGCCACAGAGACATCAAGCCAATGTTGGGTTCCAATGGTGTTCTCGTATGGGATGTAGTTGTGGGCTGTCACAGTTACATTGATGGTATTTGGAACGGATGCTGTTACATGTAATGTAGCATAACCTGAAGCATTTGTGGCTTGAACCTCATAGTAGGACCCATCCTTATCCCACAAACAGATGGTAGCACCGGCGATAGGTGTTCTGCCATCCATGACGCGAAATAGGGTGTCCCCATTGAAGTCAGCGTTTGCGGGATGACTGACAGAGAGGGACCGCGGATTTCTTGTGAAGACATCGATTTCAGGGTCCCCAAACAACGCGTAGCTGAGAAGGTTCTTGCGATGATAAGTTTCCCAATTTGTCTGAAAACCTGAAGCAATCGAGGCAAATGTAGTTTGATAGTCAATTTTGTTTTGATAGAGTGTTGCACCAGGACGATAGTTCGTAGTTCCGCTGAAGAAGAGGTTCCAAAAGTCTTGAGACTGATAGCGTCCGAGCCCCCAAGTAAAGGAGGTAGGCATAGGACCACGATTATACCAACAGATTCGCAAGGATCCAATGTACCCAATTGCCATGTTGCGTATGAACGTTTCAGCCAAAGCTTCTTGCGAGTAATCGTATCCTGCTGTATGGCAAGAATCTGCGTAGACCAGTGCAGGAATATTTGCCGTTGACGCATTGACTTGTGTGGTATTCAGCATGTTGCCCCAAATGTTCCAAGGCCACTCGAACCAGTAGACGAAGGAGAGACCAACGAAACTGATTGCACTGCCCGCAGCCACCTCTTCATTAGGTGTCGTTTCTCCAGTGACATGGCTCAATTCACCAACATCTAAGTCTGTGACATTGACACCAAACATATAGTTTTCACGTGCTATATGATAGGAGTCGAGAAATCCAGTGACGTTATTTGCATGATATTTCCAAATACCGCCATACTGATTACCTGCAATGATTGAATACTTCTCAATTGGTGTGGGATAAGTGGTTACCAAATCATTGTCGTCAACGTACCCAATATTCAGACATCGAACCATTCCCGCGTTCGCACCTGAACTTGTGACCGTTTGTTTAGTTCCAATATCAGCACCTCCGGGTCCTGTGAAACCAGTTTGCCCAAGGGCAATACACCCTGCTTCATACATGTAAATAGCGCCGTCACTGATTCCGACTACAACTTTGTTGTAGCCATCATTGGCTGCGTTTCCTGTGTCACAGCCATAGACAATTCCTCCGAGGGCTTTTTCCACGAGGAGTTGGTTCCAGGCGATTCCCGGATTGTACCAGAGCTGATAGCAATCACCCTGAAGAACACTTCCGTTGAGATATCCTGTGCCACATGAGATTTCTCCTAATCCATCATCATCGGGATCTCCAACGTCTATGGAGTACACCGATTGAGCGAAATTAATGACAAATCCCACACGGATCATGTGTGCGGGTCCAACAACTCCAACACAAGTCGCGGTAAAAGTGAATCCGCTAAAGTGTCCCCATGCGATATCTACGTTGACGGCGGGAACTACGCTCCCACCATGCCCGTGAGGTTCGAGAACATTATCAGCATTTCCGACTTCGATACATAATACTGGATCAGTAATTTCGGGACCGTTAACTACGGCTGCGGTCCACTTGACATTATTCCAAAAGGTAAAGATCATTGTCGAACCAGACCAGGTACCCACGGTAACCGCAATGGTACCATTGTTCCAAACATCTCCAATGTCAACACAGGTTGCATATGTGGGCACACCATCAGGAGAATTCATCCATAGATCCCAGATGAGGGTATCGAACATAGTATTTGCATTACGGAGCCATACCGTTCCATTTTGTGCAGCCATTTGTCCACCCAGGCCATAGGTGTAGACGATTTCGTTATTTCCATCATTATTGGGGTCACCAACCGCTACCCCTGTAACATCAATCCCCAAGGCAACGGTGGCGGCCGACCATGTATTGCCATACGGAAAACCCCAGGGATCGTACATTCGTTGGATATCCGTGGGACTCCCATGGGCAGCGAAGTTGATGAGCGCGGGCGAATATTGATTAATACCTTGGAGAATCGCCGTATCGTTTAACTTCTGAAAAGCATTGGGAGACGTATAGTTCCAGAAATAATATCGGTCTTCATAGAATCGCTGAATACTGTAATAGCCAGGAATGTGGTTGGCACTGATGTAATCACTGAGTTCCGCTTCATCCGTATAATCCTGATCAAGCCAAGCCCAAGCTTCTTCATCATAATTGCTGATAGCACCTCCAAGAAGAAAGGTATCCCAACCAGTTGCGGAGAAACTTGTGGGGTTTCGTGCATAATTCACTGCTTTGGCTAGAATGCTCGAGATGTTGGTTTGGTCACTAAAGGGAATACGCCCAACGTACAAGTCTGGTTGCCAGTCACCAATTTCGTCGTAAGCAGGACCACCGACATTGTGGGTGACACATTCAGCCCAACGTCCGTCACTGTCGTCATCCCAATCCGCATCGTCCATGACTGAATAATAGAAGTCAGTGGGTTTGCGACTAGGATCTTGCCCAGACCACTCGGTAGTATCGGGTAGGTAGACATAACGTGAGGGAATTGTGGAATTATCCCCGAGAAGAAGAACCCATTGAAGGGTCGCTGGTGAGGCGTTATCATAAATATCCTCAATGAATGTCCAGATTTGTTCAGCTTTATCTCGGACGGTTGCTGAGATTGGATAGTTAGCTTGAATCCAACTAACATTAGCCACCTGTGTCGGGACCCCTTTCAGATTTTTCCATTCAACGAAGGATTGGACCCAGGCATCATTGGGCGTGATAATCAGATAAACAGGGCTCGCCGGTTGGGGAATAACCGGTCCAAAATCCCGGTGAGATGGAGAGGACGCCATAAAATGCGTCTTATTCGATGGTAAAGATGATGTTGGAGAGATCAGAGGAAAAAACAATGTAAAAGTAAGGAGAAGAACTAGTGGAATCCCACACAATTTCATAAAAGAGCGTTTCATATTTATCGCAATCCTGAGGAACCATTTTCGTCAGGAGTGTTGACGGAAAGCTTCAGCTATATTGGAGCAAAAAAGCATCCCGCTGTTGTCGCCTCATCTTCCCATAGGGTAATCTCGCTTTAAAATCATTTACCTAGAGGGCTGATAGAGTTTCCAAACCAGCAAATTCCATATACATAGGATAAAAACCATGACTTCGTTGCTTCAGGGAATACTAGGTCATCTCAATTGAATTTGCTTGGTCCCGAATTTGACGTAATCGTCGTAATAGTTCTTGACGACCGGTTCGAAAGAGTTCCAGACGTTGTTGATCGGCATTCAGGAATTTTGCGACAACTGGAGATTTGAGTAGCTCAGGCAGTACTTCAACTGATTTGAGTAGGTATCCACCGATTTGTATCTGGTCGTCCATGGCAACGAGGGCGTTTTCAGATTGACGGATAGCATATGGAAGTGCATCGAGCCGAATTTCGGTAGGTAGTAGTTCATGGGCAGATTTTGCGGGGTTACTCGCAAACATGGCAAACCACTCATCAATATCTATTTCCTTGGGTAAAATCGCGTTGAGGATTGCCCGTTCATGGTCTATGTAGAGCATACCCATTTGGGTTCGCTGTAATAGGAGCTCATGCAATGCCACGCTGGCTTCGGTCAATAAATCGAACTGGATTTGCACCTTTGAAACCCATTCCAATGACAGAAAATCAAATTCGGGGCTGAATGAAGAAAACTGGGTGAGAAGATTCACAATCACATCAAGATAACTCGCTAATGCATGCACCGCCTTCTCAAATGGCGCAGAACTAGCTTCATTGAGAAAACCATGTAGTGCAGTAATCAGAGACTCGACATCTAAATCCATCCATACGTTGAGAGTGTTCTCCCAGCGACTCAATTCGGGTGATTGGTACTTTTCGAAGAAATTCCGAAATTCTTGGTCTGTTACACCCAAATCCCGCATATCAATTAGTAAACGTTCGAGTTCGCCACCCGTATCGGCGACAACCCAGCGCAGATAGCCGATTCCATCGGACTGTGATTGGATGCGGACCATAACCTCATCTTGGGTAAGAATATGCGTTGCTTTTTGTTTCCTTTCAAAAAGTGCAGTTTGTTCGGGGGGTGAGAAATAGAGATTTCGTGTCATGTCTTCAAGATGGAGTCGCCAGTCTCGGGCATGGCGAAGTGCCCGATCTAACTCGTTGAGAAGGTGAACGAGTTCACTAACAAACTGATTTTCTAATTGTAGGACGGACTCCGGATTAGTAATTAAATCGTGATAATCAGCGGGATGGAAAACTCCAGTATTGATTAGGACAACACGTTGGTTGAACTCGCGAACGTAATCCAGATAGTTTGCAATGTGATGACGTAGGTCAGGAATATCCATTCATGCGCATCCTCGCCAGAATCCAAGGTTATCATAATTGAGATATCTTTTAAGTGTCAGCAACTGGACACAATTGAGATAAGACCATCATGAATTCCTTGGACTGACTGGCATCATTCAGCTTGTTCTGATTTTTTATTAAGTTTCTGAAGCTCAAACAGAATTTTCTGCAACAAAACTGAGGTGTCACTCACAGGAGTAGGTTCAAGTTCAGTTGTCAACGCATAACCAGCACGATATTTTCGAACTAATTCTAGAATATGATTGCACACGGCATCATACTTGATTAGGCCATCAAGGCCGAGTTCCGGTGAGGTAGTACCAGCCTGTGAACCCGTTTGCCCTGCGGTTTCGATTTTCACACTCCCAATGTGGAATAATCGATCATATGGTCCCCGTCGAAGGGTTACATTGGTGATTGCACGTACTGGAACCACACGCCGAGTCAAGGTAATAACTCCACGAGAAACGATAATTTCATCATCTTGAATCCGATAATGGATACGACGGTAGTAAAATGGAATAAGAATTAGTCCAGGAATCGTCCAGGCGAAACAGAAGACAAAGCCCCATAAGAGAAAGTTTAGCCAGATCCAAGAAAGCCAAGGGAATGGAAAAAATCGCACCAAACCCATAATTGAGTAGGGAACCACTAGAGTTACAAAGAAGAAAATCGGAAGAGTCAGTAATTGCAGATAATACTTTGTCCGAAGTCGGGGATCCGGTTGAAACTCCATATCCACTACCCTATGATTGATATCGAGTCTTATGATAAAAACTCTACCAATTCGTCCTCAATGATAAACGTAGAAATGGTAAGCCTTTTCCTTCAATAAGTACCATATAGAGCGTATCTAAACAGGGAGGACAAAATCTAATGGAAAAGCCCTGGTTGAAATTTTACGAACCCGACGTTCCTGAAA
>JAEOSV010000110.1 GCA_016840185.1 Candidatus Hermodarchaeota archaeon
AAGTCACGAGTAAAATTGAAGAAATTGTGATTGGGAAAGGCGCCCAATATATAGTCGGTAAAATCTCTTGGCTTCGTATACTCGATCCACAGCTTATCCATGAGATTATGGAGGAGAATCGACTTCCAACTTCATCACAAAAAGCATAAGTGCCTTCCGATTATTTGAACACAATAGACAGATGCAGGTCGTCGTCCCGTGAAGAATGAAATTGATTCAACCGTGCCGGAATTAATTCAAAAGTACAGTCTAGCCAATGCTATCAAATTTAATGGAAAGGCTGACGCAAAAGCAGTCATTGGGAAATTATTAGCAGAGCGACCTGAGTTACGCCCACAGGCTCGAGAAATCATCGAACAAGTAAACCAAACGGTTGACAAAATCAACCATATGTCGTTATCCGACCAAATTTCAGAACTTGAGCAATGTGCACCCGAATTACTTGAAACAGGAAAAGAACGACGTATCAAGGAACTACCACCCCTCAAAGACGCAAAAAAAGGACAAGTTGTCACGCGATTACCCCCTGAACCTAGTGGGTACCCACATATCGGACATGCATATGCCGGATACATAAACTGGTTTTATGCACGAAAATATGAAGGAAAATTGATTCTCCGATTTGAGGACACCAATCCCCGTAATGTCCACAAAGAATACTATGAAGCCTTCAAAGCAGGGTATCGTTGGATGGACATTAACTGGGATGACGAACTCAACGTTTCGGATGATATTCCATATTTTTACGAACATGCTGAAAAACTGCTTAACCGCGGTGAAGTCTATTTTTGCAGTTGTTCATCCGATGTCATCAGTGAAAATCGACGAAATGGAGTCACCTGCCCACATCGTCAGTCAAGCAGCGAGGACAACCTGCAAATATGGAAAGAAATTCTTGAAGGCAAATATTCAGAAGGCAAGATAGTGTGCCGTCTTCGAATCGATATGACTCACCTCAATGCGGTAATGCGAGACCCGAATATTTTCCGAATTATTGATTATCCTCATCCACTTCAAGGTGACCAATATCGACTTTGGCCCACCTATGATTTCGCTAATGCATTAGAAGACCACCGAAATGGCATTAGCCATGTACTGCGGAGCAATGAATTCGCGAGCCGGGGAGAACTGCAAGCATATATCCGAGACCTCTTTGAGTACCCCCAACCGATCATTCAAGAATGGTCACGATTTGCCATCGTAGGAAGTCCAGTAAGTAAACGTAAAATTCGACCACTCCTTGAATCGAAGATCATTAGTGGATGGGATGATATTCGCCTTACAACTTTATCTGGGCTTTGTCGACGAGGTATTCTTCCCGAGGCAATTCGCGAAATGACACGCGAAGTGGGATTGAGTGTGGCTCAACCAATATTGGATTGGTCCGTTCTACTAGGAATCAATCGCAGAATCGTTGATCCCCTCGCAAATCGATATTACAGTGTCACTCAGCCAACTCAAGTCGATATCACCGATGCAGACCCAATCACGGCGAAAATCCCATTTCATCCTGATTTCAAAGACCGTGGGGCACGAAAAATTACAATTAATGGCCGTGTGTTTATCGATGGTGTAGATGCTGCACAACTTCAGAAGGGAGCAGTGTTTCGTCTAAAGCATGCCTATAATCTTAGAGTTGAAAAGAAAACAAAAAAGACTCTGAAATGCGCATTTGCTGGAGATGCATTAGACCAAGCGCAGTTGAAAATCCAGTGGGTCACACCTGATTCAATTCCTGTACAATTATTCAGTCCAGACGTTTTATTCCTAAAAGGCGAATATAATCCAAAGAGCCTTACAACCCATGAAGGTCTTGGTGAACAAGCACTCAAGGGAGTAAAATCAGGCACAATTATCCAATTAGAGCGCAAAGGTTTCGGTTATGTGGAACAAAATGGGGAGAAAGTCAACATCAACATGACTGAATGACGTAGGGCGCAAAGATTTTAGAGAGCTAATTCCCAGTACCGTATAGCTAGTATTGCGCATTCGGGGGTACAGGTTTAGCAATGGCCGAAGAAGTACAGCGGGCACTGGATAACCTTCGTTTCGACCGTATGGTCAAAGCATTCTGCACCATATCTCCTGATAATAAGGTCTATCAGAGCACTCTCGATGCTGAGACAGAGGCAATGGTCAAGCAGACGGTAAGCCTTTACAAGGGACAAATCAGCCAACTCACTGTGAACACTGAAGCCGGGCTCGTGGTCATTTCAAAAATTGCTGATAATTGGCTTCTTGCCGTACTTTTTCCACCCAACCTTTCACTTGGTATTGCAGTAGTGAAAACTAAGGCTACTCTTCTTGCACTTCGTGAACTGGATCTGAAGATTATAGAAACAATGCCTGAAGCACCTGCTGAAGTAAAGCCAGCTCCTGCCACGAAACCTTCAACTCCACCTCCGGTTCCTCCACCACAACCAACTTCCGTGCCGGAAACAGAAGCACCAACAACGGAACCAACTCCCACTGCGCCACCACCATCTCCAGAACTTATTCCACCTCCTGAACCACAACCTGTGGAGCCCAAAGCAGATGTAATGCCTCCTCCAATAGAGCCTCCACCCCCTGAACCCACTGAAGCCGCAGTACCTCCCCCACCGCCACCACCCGCACCGGATGAGGGACGTATCAATCTTGCCTTCATCCCCCAAGGGGGTGAAGATCTTCTTGCAGCTCTGGATACAGGCTCAACTGTCGGCAGTGCATTGTATGACAAATTTGGTCCTTATGCACGGGATGTGCTCTTTCTGGTAGACGGGAAACGTGATGTAAAGACAATTGCTTTCCTTTTAGGACTTCCCGAATATGCCATCGTCGAGGTCCTAGAATTTGCAATCACAAATCGGATTTTAACTAGCCCAGTAGCAGCTTAGAAGGTTGGAGTTCCTCCAATTCTTGGTCACCATTTGATCACAAAAATAATGATGCCGGAAGGGCAGTCGAGGGAGGAGGGCTATTATTAGAGGGCGAGGACGACTCGGGCTTGAGGCCTCCTTGGGAGGATTCTGCCTATGAGGAGTTTTGGGTAGTTTTAAAATTGCGTCGCTGCCCCAACCGGCTCATGAATTAAGGTTATCATAAATTATAAGTCTTTATTATTTTCTCAATAAAGAGACGTATTTATTGCGGTTATCATAAACAAATTTGTAGAATCCTTAAGATTCGTTCTCTAATTTTGTAGTAATTGTACCTTCTTTGCCGCATTGAACACAAATAAGTGGTTGAGATTGGTAAACGGTCCCACAATTGGTACAGGTTGATTGTACTGTGGTCGGGGCTTCTGAAGGAGGTGGTTTTTGGCGTCGGTAAACTATGAAGGGAAGAGTGACCAGGGTGGCAAGACCTAACGTTATGCCAAGGGGAAAAAGGGTTTGCCAGATAAGAAAAGATAGAAGGAAACTGATTGAGAATCCTGACAAATAGAGGTATTTGAATGCGAAAAGTAGCCAGGTTCCTGCAGGGAGTAAGATTGCGGCGGATAGAGTTGAAAGGGTGATGTTGAGGTTCCGAAGAGTAAGCGCAATAATGATAGCTATACCTAACCAAAGAAATAGTGAGAGTTGGAATGACATGTTCAGAAGAAGGTCTATGGTTGCCATGATCCAGGCGAGTTCATATAGTTGAAGCGAATCGATGAGAGGAAGGTATGTTGTGTAGACTAGCGGGAAGAGCATAAGTTGTTGAGAGAAGTAGATTAGGACTGCGAAGCCAACCCCTATGAGGAGTCCAAGGGGAACGATTTTGGAGCTCCTAAGGTTAGGCATGGTAGGGAGCCTTTGAGTGATAACTTATTAATGTGGTTCTAATGCGCTTCAAATTGTGAAGTAAGAGTTCCGCCGATTACGCCTCCAACGGCGGCGATGAAGCCAGCTAGTAAACCATTGAGGACCCAGACGAGAAGGAGTTCCATGTAGGGCGCAAGTATAAGAACACCGAGTCCAGCACAAAGGAATGGGCCAATCATAGCCATGATTAATCCTGCTGCGGCACCTTTCATCATATCTCGGACGAGTAATCCAGCGATTAGACCACCAATCAGCCAGATAACCGGTGCCAAAATATACACAACAAGAATGTTGAGAAGTACATCATTGTAAATCATGTAAAGTTGATTGGGGATTGGTTCTGCTAGGATGGTTGCAGAAGTCGAGCCTGGAACCAAGCCAGGTCCGACTAGTGGTAAAATTCCTATTGCAGTGGCATAGATAATTCCATAGGCAATACCTAAGGTGGCGATGAAGCCAACAACTATTCCGATGAATAAGCTAGTGTTTGAGGATGCCATAGAGCTTACCTCGAATTCCTTGATTATGAGAGGAGAATGATAATTTAAAGTTGTTTACAGTAATTGGTTCGAGGTTAGACCATACGAAGTTTTCGTAATTCTTGCATCAGAGCAATGAGTTTGCGATCTTTGGTTGCCATAGCTTTCATGAAGATTTTGACTTTCTTCCCTGCGGTCATTTGAACGATTGATTCGCCTGTAACGATGTTTGCGAGTTTATCGAGAGTTTTATCTTCGGTTTGTAAAATGAGGTCTCGTAGCCTGAGTGATTGGTCGAATTCGTCACCGTACATTTTGCGCCATTCTTTTTCGTACTTTTGGAGGTGTTTGGCACTTACGGTTTCTTTTTCTGCGCATTGGGCCGCGACCCGACCTGCGATGCTTCCACATACCATGGCATACCCCATTCCACCCCCAGTGATTGGATGGATTTGGCCCGCGGCGTCGCCAACTAGTAGCGCGCCATCAACCACATTGGTTTTATTGGGTCCACAAACTGGTAACGCACCTACTCGGGTTTCAATGACTTTGGCATTGCTTAGTTGCCTTGTTGCTACATCATGATGCTTAAGGAAATAATCAAGATACTCTTTCGCCGTCTTTGTCTCAACGCCTCCACCGATTCCGATGCCCACATTTGCGCGTCCTTCACCCTTGGGAAAAATCCAGATATATCCACGTGGTGAGACTTCGCTGCCGAGTAGAAATTCCATAAGATCCGTTACTTCTAAGTCACAGTTAGCCATTTCATAACCGAAACAGGAGTCGATGTCATCAGGTTTGTAGGATTTCCTCAGTTTTGTTAATCGAGCAACCTGACTGTTGACTCCATCGGCACCGATTACGACACTTGCCTTCAGGGTTTTTCGTTGTCCATCATGTCGCACTACGACGCCGTTAACTGTTCCATCAGAGCGGGTTAGTTCGAGTACTCGTGCACCAAGGAGACTATCTGCTCCCGCCTCTGTAGCACGTGCAAAGAGTTCTTTATCGAATATTCGTCGATCAATTGTAAAACCACTGGGTTCCTCTGTTGCGTAATCGACGGATATCTGCCCTGGGCTATATAGTCGAAAACCACGAAGTGGTGCTCGGATGGATTCTTCTGGGATGTCGATTTCAGCAACTCCGGGTCCTGTTTTTCCAATTGCTTCTCCACATTGTACAGGGATTCCTACGTTGGTTTTCCTGTCAACAATGATGACCTTTGCCCCTTCGCGAAGGGCACCCATTGCGGTGGATGAGCCTGCTGGTCCAGCGCCAACTATAATCACATGATTCTTCAATTTCATTATCTCCTTGTTTGGGTAATCATCATTATCGGTCGATTAGAGTAATTGCTCCCACAGGACACACCTTCACACAAATTCCACAGCCTGTGCATTTTTCGGGAATGACGGTGATGTAGCCTTCTGTTACTTCAATAGCATTGACGGGACAAACGGTCGCGCAGGCTTGGCAGACCCCGCAGAGTTCGCCATCAACGTCGGCTAATTTCTTGACTTTCTTTTTGCTTGAAGTGGATGTTGTAGGAGGCATATTTTCGACATCCTCAGTTTTATTACGGAGAACACATTCTCTTAGGGTTTTTGAGCCTTTCTAATTATTAGTTTACTCACTGGTTGTAAAAATGAGGTAAGCACCTTGAGGTGGAATTATTCCGCGTTCTGTGATGAATGCATCAATGTGTTCATGTCCAGTTACGTCGAAGAGTGGGTTGCGGATGGTGATTTTTGGATCAATTTCACCTTCTGGTACGACTTGTTCTGGATTTCCTTCCTCCAGAGTTATGAGGCGACCTAGTAGGGTTTCATGAGAGAATTTGTAACTCCCGACAGCAATAAGAACGCGAACGCGTGCATCATGGCATAATTCTGCAAGCGTGGCAGTTCCCACTTTTGAGACGATAGCACCATTGGCAGCAATCGCTTCTCCACCAGCTAAGAATAAGTCTATATCTGGCAGGAAAATTCGTGTAGCGAAATCGGTGATGAGCGTAACTGGGATACCCAGTGCAGCTACTTCGTTTGCTAACAGGCGACCTTCAAGATCTGGTCGGCTTTCGGCAACTATTACTTCAATCTTCTTGCCCTGTTCAACGACCTTTCTTAATATCATCAATACCGTTGTACTCCGACATAGAGTAAGAATTCGATCACCGTTTCGTATACGCTTCGAACCGATTTCACCAATTCGTTCTTTGGCTTCTGCAATTCGTGAGACGAATTCGTCACACGCGTTCGCAGTTAATTCGCGCATCTTCTTGAGTGACGCTTTTTTGTGATAGGCTTTTTGTGCTGCATCCTCGATACAATCAAGACTGTTGTGTAATGCGGCTGAGCTTTGACGTGCATCACGAAGCCCATAAGCAGCAGTTTTTATTTGGTCGAATAGGTCTTCTGCGGATTTAGCTTTGGTTTTCATGGCTAAATCTTTGAGAGCAGAAGCAGCCGCAATGGCAGTACCATCTGCGCTGGCAATCTCATAGTTTTGGAATTTTGTAATGAGCCAGTCAACATTCAATTCGTTGCGCCTCCATGACAGCATTAATACCCTGTTTGTGTATTAAATGGCTCGGCGAACGGCTATGGTGTCGATTCCGAAAGAAACCAAAAAAATCGCTGAGGATATTCAGTCAATGCGAACGAGGGGTGCGGGACGTATTGCCCGTGCTGCAGCAAAAGGCCTAATTGTTGCCACAGTAGAGTCGAAAGCAAAGCGTGTACCCTCTCTCCTTCGTGATGTAGCTGTTGCTGCCCAGTTATTGTATGAAACTCGTCCATCAGCGGTTTCTCTCCCCAATGCTTTACGGTATTACTACACTCGATTAATTAACCAAATTGATCGAACTAAGAGCATATCCGATCTTAAAGACGCAGGACGAGATATCGGACAAGGCTTCATTGATATGTCAAATAATGCAGTTAAAACAATTGGGCAGATTGGCTCACGGTTAATTCAGGATGGAGACATCATTTTTACCTATTGCAATAGCGCCACTGCGTTTGGGGTGCTAAGAACTGCTTATGCTATGGGTAAGGAATTCACCGTTTTTGTCCCAGAAACTCGACCTAAGTTTCAAGGGCATATTACTGCAACTTGGTTGGATGAAGCAGGAATTCCCTGCTCATTGGTAACGGATAATTCAATCCGTTTTCTCATCGCACGAGCTGATAAGGTGTTCGTGGGTGCTGACTCGATAACAGCAAATGGTGCAGTGGTTAACAAGATTGGAACCAGTTTGGTTGCTTTAGCTGCAGATGAGGCGCGGGTTGACTTCTTTGTGGCTGCAGAAAGTTACAAGTTCAGCCCTGCCACCATGGCAGGAGAGCTGATTGAAATTGAAGAAAGGGATGTGTCTGAAGTAGTGTCAAAAGAGAAGCTTG
>JAEOSV010000012.1 GCA_016840185.1 Candidatus Hermodarchaeota archaeon
GTATCTGCCCTCCATGTGTCAGTGAAACAGCCCAAGGAAATCTTACTCTCAGGTAGGTTAACCCGGGTCCCCACCCTTGTGGAAGATTTAGCTGAACGCATGAAACAGTTTAGCATTCCCGTGACGAGAGTTGAACGATTAGGCGATAAATCCAAAGAGGCAGCTCAAGGTGCAGCGCTTTTTGCTGAAGGATTGGCAGGTGGTCCTTCTGCGGGACTTGTTGAGACCATGCGGCTTAAGGAATGCGGTGGTACAGTTCTTGATTGGATTAGTCTCCCACAGGCTAAACAAATCCGTGACATGTATAAAGAAGCCTAATCCATCGTGACGAGTGCACCCTGATTATTCACTTGAGAAATGAATACAGGTCCATTTGAGTCTCCATCCAGTTGTTCTAAGACGACCTTCTTGACTTCTTTAGCGGCTTTGGTTCCACGTACAAGACCATAGCAGGCTGGACCCCATGAACTTTGACCTGCACCTTTTGCACCAGCATCCAACATAGCATTCACACAATCAGCTACCTCGGATGAAGCGAACCGCCCACCTTGGGTTGGAGCAAATGCATCGCCTACTAGAATTTGAATGTTTGTTAACGCGTCACCAAACTGATCAATATCATCATCGATTATTGCTGGTAAAAGCTTCATGACGAGTAATCGACTAGCAATCTGAGCGGAATCAGGTTTTGCTGCCGGAAGATTTTGGAACGCCTTACTCTCACGAACACCACTCAGACCCTTACTCACTCCCGGAAGAGCTACTACAAAATTCCAATCCGATGGAATCTCTTGACGAATAATCATCGGTGGTACCATATCAGGGTGCGATTGCAATTCCTTCGTTACTTTTCCCCCATCCACCACAAAACCACCCGAAGCAAAGGTTGCTGTCCCTATACCAGACACAACTCCACGCAATAAGATGCTAGCTAACTCACGAGTGCTAACATTTGCCCCTATCAGCTTTGAGATGCCAGTTCCCAATGCTAATCCTAATTGGGTTCCTGAACCCAACCCAACATGCTCTGGGATAGATTCCCACACCGTAACCTGTAATCCTTGGGAAATTCCAAAATGCTTCACGAATTGGTTGACAATCGGTGTCACCCGTTCTTTCTGTTCACCTGAAACAAGCAAACCTGATTCCTTAGAATTCACTTCGACGACACAGACAGGTTCTTGCAGAGAAACACCGAGTGACCCATAAATTCGCCCTAACCCTCCATGTAGATCGAGAAAACCAAGGTGCAGCCGTGCACTCGCTCGAACCGTCACCTTCGTGAATTCAGGTTTTACCATACACTTCACTTGATCCATTTCGGTAGGAGAGCTTCAACACGATGAATGACCTTAGCAGAGGACGAGTTGGGAGCAATACGTTCAACCAAACCACGGAGTTCATCAATCTGATGAGCCAATCGCTCTGTCATTGTGGGATTCGTTCGATGCAACGCACGAATTTTCGTCGCATGAATTATACATTCGATGGCTGCGCTTTGTGCACGGGAATATACTCGAGGAAAACTTGAAGTCAACTCGACATGTTGAACACTACACTCAAATTCCTTGAATCGTGCAGCAAATTCCGCACCACTTCTGGGTTTAACAATAACCTCAATGAATCCAGAGACACCCTTGATTCGTGGTGCTTTCACCGTTTTTGCTGATTCGAATACAACCTGTTCAGGATGAGGGAGCTCCTCTTTGAAAGCCAATAGAAGAAACAGTTGCGGGTCCTGAGATAAATTCAGCACCGCATCACCATTATTCTCAATGTTGTGCGCAGTCTTTGTATCCTCATATGGGCGAATCATTAACCTAGGTCCTTCCTGGATCCACACGCCCATCGGAGCAGCATTAGGAATATCGTCTTCTGAGATTGTTGTCAACAGAACCTCAACAACATCCCCATCAACGAACCCGATCTGCGTCAACGTTTCAGAAAACTCTGAGATGTAAACACCGCCTTGAGGTTGCTCCTGTACACAACCGCAGTATATCTAAGCTTAATGTCTTTTCTTACCGAGAAGAAAAACAAGAACTAGCTTCGCGATAGCATAGGGTTCTCAATTGGCCAACCAATAGCATTCAGGGCATGACGGGCAATGTCGCGAATAACTTCCCACGCTGCATCAGTGCGCAGAGTATCTTCCATCCAGAATCGAGAATTTTCGGGTCCACTAATATCATCAAGTTTCGAATTCAGGTCCTCCAATAATGTGCGAGCTTTCCTTGTGAATAATGCCCGACGACGCTTCATGACCTGGTACCATTGGTCAAACTCTATTGCTAACTCGTCAACCTTCCAATCATAGTCTGGGAAGAGTTGGAGCTGTACATCAGCTGGTGCAGCCAGAGCTTGAAGAGACCATCTAAAGCGTGTCATCGAATAATCCACGAGACCTGCCTCCAATTTCGCATGAAATGACCGTGGGTGAAAGATACTTGACCCGTTGTATCGTCCGACGCGAACTGTATTGGTGCGATTCTTCCTTATTACCCTAGCGGTGACAAAACTGACGTTTAGTTTATCATCTAGCTGAAGAAACGACAGCAAGAGTTGGTTTTCATAAAAGAAATCGCTAGACCTTTTTAAGCCAAACTTCAAGTGGCATTTCTAGAATTCCGATTACTAAAATTGATAATTCAATAAAGCCCACTAGCCAAGGGCATAAAATTCCTTAGACCACTAGGACAATACACAGTTATTAAAGAGGAAAGAGAAAATGAGGAAAACTGCTGGGTTGGAGGCCGACAGTTTATGCCCCCGCGTGATGTCCATAATGATAATCCTGATGTTCCAGTTTCCGTGCACCGAGTTGGTGTGACTGGAATTCGTGTTCCGATTTCCTTCATTTTTTTCGAGGACACACCTGCCATCGTTGTCCCAACCTTTGACATCTTCGTTGATTTGCCACCATTCCAAAAAGGCATCCATCCTTCACGAAACATTGAAGCCACAGTTGAAATTGTCAGTCAATACGCGTATCAACTTCACTACCTCGAAGATCTCTGTGCCGAAATTGCTCAGGAACAGTTGAAACGCCATGATTATGCCACAGAAGCCGAAGTTAAGGCCACTGCAGATGTAGTGTATCCCCAAACCACACCGCATTCAAGAATACAGACTTTTGAAGCCTGTACCATGGAAGCCAAGGCAATTGCTTACAGATTATCTGAAAAGAAGATTGGCGTTCGGAAATGGATAGGAGTCACAGTGTCAGGCATTACGGCATGTCCTTGTGCACAAGAACTGCTTAGAGATGAAGTAGAATCTGAATTGTCAAGTGAGTTTAAGATAAAGAAAACAAAAGCTAAGCAAATTGCTGAAAAAATCCCAATTGGCAGTCATATGCAACGAAGTTTTGGCTCGGTGATGGTAGAAGTTCCTTCAAAATTTAGTATTAATGCATTACAATTGGTCGATATTGTGGAACGCTCTATGAGTGCAAGAACCTTCGAGTTATTGAAGCGCCCCGATGAAGCAGCTGTTGTAAAAACGGCTCTGGAAAATCCAAAGTTTGTGGAGGATGCGATTCGGCACATGGTGAAAAATGTTGTTGAGGCATTTCCCGATCTTCCCAATGAGATGGAACTTGCCTTTAAACAACGCAACGAGGAATGCATTCACCGCCATGATCTCTTTGCCATTGAAACCCTGACCATGGGTGAGGCGAGGCATCAAATCACCTGAAACAATAACGAGCTCACATGGTAAGGGCAGACTTTTGTGGATATCTACTGAATCATGATGTGGTGTTCGATGTGAGCCCCATCAACTTGAAAGACTGGTGGCCACGATATGGTGCCATCGTCGACCAGTTCGGTTATGACATGAAAACCGATCAAGAAGCAGCCGACCTACTCAGTGGGTACATCATGAATGTTGCCATGCCTTTGGAGGTCGCACAAGAAAGAGTGGAAGGAAAGAACGTGCTCGTTTGTGGAGCAGGACCATCTATTCTGGATAACTTGGTAGCGATCAAAGATTATGGACTACTCGATGACACAGTGATTTTTGCAGCTGATGGAGCTACAACTGCGTGCATGGAAAACGAGATTGTTCCACACTTTATCTTCACCGATTTAGACGGGCGCATGGAAGACATTGTTGATGCCCAGAAACAAGGAGCAATTGTGGTAGTCCATGGGCATGGTGATAATATCCCAGCGCTGAATACATGGGTGACCCGATTACTGGAGGGACGGTCAATGATTGGTTCCACCCAAATTCGACCTCGGCCAGATGTGCATAACTTAGGCGGATTCACCGATGGTGATCGTTGCGTATTTTGGGCTGAAGGGCTTCGAGCAGCGACAATTGGATTAATTGGAATGGACTTGGGCAATATGATTGGTCGATACTCGAAACCTGAACTGACTCAAGATGTGATGGCTAGCCCCTTGAAACGACAAAAGCTATTGGTCGCCAAAGAGCTACTAGCATGGCTGGCTACCTGGAGTATCAGTAACCTCGTCAACCTGACCGGTATCTATACCAACATCCAGGGTATTCCCTTTAGGGAAATCGCCACATTTACATGGGATACCGAATAACAGGTAGAGCATCAATGGGAGAATCGAGCGTTATGAAGATTTTACTAGTTACCGGAACACTAGCTAAACCCCACCTCCACCAAATTCTAGAAGAGAATCCTTCACCACATGAATTTGATATTCTGGAATTACCGCTAGCCGTTGCGGCGTTTCTGCACCCGAGATACGTTGCATCACAGATCAAACTCCGTGGACCTTTTGAGAAGTATAACCTCATTCTCCTTCCTGGAATGGTATTAGGAGACGCCCGCCTTGTTACCGAGAGTACAGGCGTTCCAACCTTCAAGGGTACACGGCATGCAGCGGATCTCCCGTTGCTTTTTGATATCCTGTTTCATGCCGAGGATAAGCTGTCTACCACCCAACCTGCGGATATCGTGATAGATGAACAACTTAGGAAAAAGGCTCAACGGGATTTGGCTAAAGGTGAGAAATTACTCAAAGGGCAGATACCTAAGGGATACCTCAAGCTTGGAAGAGGAAGTAACAGCCTCATCATCGGACCACGTCTACCCATGCGAATCATCGCTGAAATCACCGATGCCCCCCTACGCTCTGAAGAGGAACTACTTCGACTTGCCCGACATTACGTCTCAAGTGGAGCAAGCATCATCGATATCGGAATGATCGCCGAATCACCGGACCCAAAAGCAGCACAAGCCATTGTAAAAATGATGCGAAAACAGCTCTCAGTTTTTGTGAGCATCGATTCTATGAATTCCAAGGAAATCGAGGCAGGGATAGATGGTGGAGCGAATCTGGTTTTGAGCTTGGACCAAGACAACATGATGGATGTTAGAAAGAAATTCCGGAACCGTGCCATCTTTACTGTTATCCCAGCAATCCATAAGGGTGGCGAAATTCCAAGACCTGTTGAAGAACGTGTGCAACTGCTTGTAGATAATCTTTCAAATGCACGAAGCCTTGGATACAAGAAACTAATCGCTGATCCCCTGTGTGACCCTCTCATAAATCCGGGATTGACCCGCGCTTTACAAGCCTATGCTGAATTTGGCAAGCAACAACCCCATGTCCCTATACTTATGGGAGTTGGTAATATTACCGAACTCCTAGATGCAGATAGTCTTGGAGCTAATGCCCTTCTTGCCGGGATGGCCACAGAACTTGGTGTTTCCTTACTACTCACCACTGAAGTCAGTCCCAAAACCAAAGGTTCTGTTTGGGAAACCTATCGAGCGGCACAAATGATGCACCTTGCCCGTCGCCGACGAGCTCAACCCAAAGATTTCGGTATCGACCTTCTCGTTTTAAAGCCAAAACGCTTCCCTGAGCTCCCCTTTACACCCATCGATGAAGCAGAGTACCCAACCATCAACGTGTCTCAGGAACAAGCAACCCTACGTCTGGACCGAGCAGGATTCTTCACATTCCATGTTGACCGAGAAAGATACCTCCTTATTGCTCGCCATTATCCCACAGAAACCAGGGAAGCTCCATCACTGGAATTGGAAGGAACATCTGCCCAACAACTCATCAATGCAATCCTTTCCCGAGAGCTGGTAACCCAATTCGATCATGCCGCTTATATCGGTCGCGAATTGACTCGAGCTGAAATTGCTCTGGTAACAGGTCGACCATATATCCAAGAAGCAGCACTCTTTGGCAAATAACCCAGAACTCTTTTGAAAAAAAAGGGAAGGGGGGAAGCGAGTTTACCGCTTCCTTCGGCGAAGTAGAACACCAAGTGATAGGGCACCAATAGCACCGAGTATAATGGCTTCGACGGGGAATCCAGGAATGATTGGTGGCGGTGGTGGTAAACCACCAGTGATGGTGATGTCTTCCACGTTACTCCAGGGTCCACGTGCTCCGTCATCATCAACGGCTCGAACACGGAAGAAGAAATCTCCTGTGGTCGGGGCACTTACTGTGTAGTTTGTGACAGTAGAGGGGTAGGTTGCCAAGATGATGGTAAACCCAACGTTGTTGGAACTTTGAAGCTCGTAGGAATCAACAGTTCCATCTGGATCAGTACTCGCAGACCAGGTAATTACAATATCACCGGCTGGAGCGGTGACCCCAGGGTCATCTAGAACTGGCGCTGTGGGTGGTTGTGTATGGGTGTAGGCAATGGTGATGTTGAACAGATGGGCACTGACATCCCGTCGACCAGTTTCAAGAATGGCTCGGAACCGAAGATCGGATCCCTGAAAACCAAATACATGTGGGATGCCAGGAGTAACTGCTTCCCAATCTGCACCGCCATTGGCTGACAATTCCCAACCAATTAAGGTACCAAATGGACGCAATGCACTAGCAGTTAGTGTAGCGCCAACGATGGTTTCTGCGGTCGAATCTACAGCGAGTGACTGAGCAATCGAAGGTCCAGTGTCATAAGCACTTGCCATGCTTTCAAAGAACCGGAAGATCTCTAGAGTACCACGGCTGGCTACATACACATAATCACCATGGGTGATTAATTGCGTTGCATGAGATCCAGCGGAGGCTGTTCGCATTAGATTCATGTCGTTAATGTCAGTTGCATTGATCATTGCAATTCCGGCAGAATTGTTGGTTATGAACATGTATGGTCCAAAACCCCAAGTGCCAAGCAAACTCCCTGCTGATGGTATGACATCTGAATTACTGATGTCAAATGGATCGGTCACGTTCCAAATAACGGCGTAATTGATATCAGTGACATAGGCTGCATCACCATCAACGAAGATATCCGTATGTATTTGTGGCATGGTCTCGATATCAGTGGGTTTGATATCGTGTAGATCTGTGAGATCAAAGACAGCGACATTCGGATCAGATGCCGTGGTATTGGAAACCGCGTAAAGGTGATGCCCTTGGACCCAAATTGAGGTGACGTTCGGAGTACCCAAATCGTACCATTCCATGCTTGAAGGATTAGTAAATGGATTGGAGATGTTGGCAAGATAGACCCCATATGTTCCATCTGCCGCAAAAAGAACTTCTCCCGCTAAGGCAACATCTAAAGGATAGGATAAGGACCACGTGCTAAGGTATTTGAGATCGCTTGGATCGGAGATGTCATAAATTCTGACACCACCCATTGGGTAATCACCTACAACAGCCAAGTGCCCTTGGATATCAAGGCGCCGATAGAATCGGTTCGGGGCGTATACATGACTATCGAGAAGAACCGGCGAAGCTGGATCACTGATATCGATGGAGAGGAGCCCATCAACACCGCCAGCAACAAAGGCCACATCACCTTGGATTCTGACATCGTTGAAATCATATCCCCCGCCAAGATTTCCGATATGCACGAGGTTAGGAATCAGGTGTCCAACCCGATCGGTCAGAACCCCATTGTTCGTCCCAACGACAAGTACTCCTTCGTACAGGTCAATATCGTAAGCCATGGGAATGTTAATCGCAGTGATAAACGTGGGATGAGCTGGGCTGGTTACGTCAAAGATTTGTACGCCACCATCTTCGTCAGCCACGAACAGCGTGTTACCATGAAGTGCTAACCGGCGAGCGTTGCCCGGAGTATCAGCGCTTCCAATGATGCTAAGGTCATTCGGATCAGTCACATCGACAACTTGGACTCCACTCCAACCGTCAGCTACATAGGCGATTGGCCCATCAACGAGTACATCCGTTGCGTTTCCAGGAGTGTTTATGTTGCCATATTGCACACCGACGATAGGATCGGATACATTGTAAATATACAGACCCCACTGGCTTTCAGCAAGGTATGCTATGTGTCCTTCAA